>CAWVYV010000006.1:0-18469 GCA_963934475.1 uncultured Alphaproteobacteria bacterium
TATTTTTTTAATATTTTCTTTTTCTTGAAAATATAAAGTATTATTTTTTAATAGCCATGCATTAGGTATATTGATTGCATTATTTATAGTGCCCG
This sequence comes from uncultured Alphaproteobacteria bacterium, assembly GCA_963934475.1. Classification (GTDB taxonomy): domain Bacteria; phylum Pseudomonadota; class Alphaproteobacteria; order TMED109; family TMED109; genus TMED109. The sequence goes on from CAWVYV010000006.1 coordinate 96, forward strand.
TTCTTAGAGCAGGAAAAGAGGTGTTTATACCAAAAAACATATCCGAAGGCCTTGAATCAATTAAATAACCTGTTTTATTTTTTACAGCCAACACATCCTCTTTACTTGCTATAATACTTTGATTTACTTTAGATTTATAAATAGTTTCCTCAGGAAAGATAAAACCTGTTTCGGTCTCAGCGTCCCAATCTTCTTTCCAACTTTTTAGTCCTCCATTTAGAATAGATACTTTTTCATGACCCAAGTATTTAAATGTAAAATAAATAGCTGTAGTTTCAGCCGCATCATACTTACCTGTTCCAGAAGCTAAAATAATTACATGGTCACTATCTAAAATACCTAAAGACCCTATCAATTGCTCTAAACTATCAATGCTTGGCATCAGTAAAGGTATTTTGTTTCTAGTTTCTCTCCAACCACTAGTATAAAAATTTGTAAAAACTGAGCAAGGAATATGAGACAGCTCATATTCTTTTTTGGATCTGTGGACCTCTAATATTTTATAACCCTCTACACATACTTTATCTTTTAGCCATTCACTTTCAACCAATGGGTTTGCATGAATTGAGTGAATATTAAAAATAAATATTGCACAAAATATTATATTATTTTTTATTCTAAACATTTCTTTCCTTAATTATTTTTTTTATTTTATTAATATATTCTATTATAGGTGATTACAATATTAAGTATAGATTTGCACAATACATTTTTTCTGCTTTATTCTATACCTTAAGCGATAATAGCATTTGTTATTATCTATTTTTAACTAACAAAGAAAGGAAGATATCTTATGTGGAAATCTCCTGAAGTACGTGAAATAGCTGTTGGTCTTGAAATCAACTGTTATGCTTGCGCAGAAATCTAGTCTATAAAGATTAGTTATGATATTCTCACCAGCTTCTGTACCGAAGCGTAAATAGGATTATATAATATGTATATTCGTGTGCTCGGAGCAGCAGCTGGTGGGGGTTATCCACAGTGGAACTGTAATCACCCTAATAGTCGTCTTGCTCGAAATAAAAGTCCTGAAGCTATTGCTAGAACACAATCTTCTATTGCTATCAGTATGGATAAAAAAAGATGGTTTATCTTTAACGCTTCTCCTGATTTAAGACAACAACTATGGAGCAACCCTGAGTTAATGCCATCAGCTGAAGACCCTCTTAGATACAGCCCTATTATGGGAGTATTACTTACAAACGCTGATGTAGACCACACAGCAGGACTAATAAATTTAAGAGAATCACAAAAATTCAACCTATATGGCACCCAAAGAGTATTAGGGGTTTTAGAAAGTAATTCTATATTTAATGTGCTTAATCCCAAATTTGTAAAAAGAAAGCCTATAAAATTAGATGAAGCTATATCATTAAAATATACAGATAATTCAGATAGTGGGATTACGGTTACACCGTTTGCTGTGCCAGGAAAAGTAGCCTTATGGTTAGAAGATGAATCTAAAGGGGCAAATTTTGGATCTGTAGAAGAGGATACTATAGCACTAGAAATTAAAGGGCCTGAAGGTAATACAGAATTATTTTATATACCAGGCTGCGCAAATACGCCTGATTGGCTTAAAGAAAGAGTAGATAATGCTAATCTTGTTTTATTTGACGGCACTCTGTGGACTGATGATGAAATGATAAAAGAGAATGTAGGTATTAAAACTGGCCAACGTATGGGACATATGAGCATGTCAGGTGCGAGCGGTTCAATAGAAGCCTTTAAAGGATTAGATATTAAAAGAAAAATATTTATACATATTAATACAACTAACCCAGCACTTTTAGAAAACTCTTCTGAAAGAAAGGTTGCGAATGAAGCAGGGTGGGAAATAGCTTATGACACAATGGAAATTAAAATATGACAATGACTGCTCCTTTTTATCCAGGTGCTCCAGTAACACCTAGTAAAGAAAAGAAAATGAATAAAGATGAGTTTGTGCAAGCTTTAACGCAGCTTGGAAAAGACAGATATCATAGCCTTCATCCGTTTCATAAACTTTTACATTCTGGCCAACTATCTTTTGAACAAGTACAAGCATGGGCTCTTAATAGATTCTATTATCAATGGAGTATCCCGAGAAAAGATTTAACCTTAATGGCAAGAATCAATGATGTTGATTTGAGGCTTGAGTGGAGGTCCAGGGTTATAGATCATGAAGGAGATATTGATGGAAACGGTGGAATCAAAAGATACCTTCAATTATGTGAAACATTAAAATTAGATCTAGATTACGTAAAGTCTTGTAAAGGTTTATTGCCTGCATCTAAGTTTGCAGTAGACGCTTATGTAAATTTTGTGGGTAGCCGCTCTTTGTTAGAAGCAATTGCATCTTCTTTAACTGAAATATATGCACCTGCTATTCATGCAGAAAGAATTTCTGGTTTATCAAAACATTATGAATGGGCTGATGACTATGCTTTAGCTTATTTTAAAAAAAGAATAGGACAAGCAAGAAAAGATGTTGAATTTGGAAGAGAATGGGTAATAGATAATGCTTTAACAAGAGATGATCAAGATGCAGTTTTAGGTGCAGTTAGGTTTAAGACTGAAGTGTTATGGGCACAATTAGATGCATTATACTATGCATATGTAGACCCAGGATTTATTCCTCCAGGAGCATTTGTACCTAATGGATTTGCGGAAAGAGCCTGGTCATAAATGACAATTTTATTAACCTTAACAGAAGAGAATATTCCAAAGCTACCAAGGCACGCTAAATTAAGGTATGATGAAGCCAGAAAAAAATGGATAATTAATGCACCAGAAAGAGTTTTTGAATTAGATGAAATTGCAGGCGAAGTTATGCAATTAGTAAATGGAGTATCTTCAGTTTCTGAAATAATAGATAGTCTTCTAAAAAAATATGAAGGAGCTCCTAGAGACGTTATTACAAAAGATGTTTTAGCAATGCTACAACCTTTAGCAGAAAAAGGATTTATAATATTATGACAGAAATAAAATTAGAAGAACAAGAAATAAAAAACAAAGTATCTTTCCATAATGTTAAAGAAAAACTACAAATACCATACGCTGTATTATGTGAGTTGACACATAGATGTCCATTATCATGTCCTTACTGTTCTAATCCAGTAGAACTTGAGAAGAAGTCTAATGAAATAGATACAGAAACTTGGAAGAAGGCCTTAACCGAAGCAGTGAAAATTGGTATATTACAAGCTCACTTCTCTGGAGGAGAGCCCACATCTAGAAAAGATTTAGAAGAATTAGTACAGCATGCATCATCTATAGGGCTTTACACCAACTTAATTACATCTGGTGTTCTAATAAATGAAGAAAGATTAAAAAAATTATATGATGCAGGTTTAGACCATGTCCAAGTATCATTCCAAGATACGGACCCTGAAAACTCTAATAGAATAGCAGGTTATAAAGGACATGAAAAAAAATTACATACTGCTAAACTTATAAGAAAAGTTGGCTTACCTCTTACAGTAAATGCTGTGATGCATAGACAAAACCTTCATAATTTAGAATCTTTCATAGATATGGCTGTTGAATTAGACGCTGAAAGGTTAGAAGTAGCGCAAGTCCAGTATTATGGTTGGGCACTAAAAAACCAAACTGCATTCTTACCAACCAGAGAACAATTAGATACTGCTACTGAAATAGTAGAAGCGGCAAGAATAAGGCTTAAAGGTATATTAGCAATTGACTATGTAGTTCCAGATTATTACGCAAGAAAACCTAAATCCTGTATGGGTGGGTGGGGCAGACAATTTCTAAACATTTCTCCAGCTGGAAAAGTATTACCATGCCATGCTGCAGAATCACTTGATTTTTTAAATTTTGATAATATTAAAGATAATTCTCTTTCCTGGATATGGGAACATTCTGAATCATTTAATAGGTTTAGAGGCACATCTTGGATGCCTGAGCCTTGTCAATCCTGTGATAGAAAAGAAATTGATTGGGGAGGTTGCAGATGCCAAGCATTTGCACTTACTGGAGATCAAAATGCAGCTGACCCAACATGTGAATTATCTCCATACAGGCATGTGCTTGATGAGCCTTTAGCAAATGTAGGTAAAGAAGATATTCCTGATTTTATATACAGAAAAATTAAAGTACAAAGAAGTACTACTTAATTTATTATTTTTTTGGTATATTAAATATTTGCCCAGGAAAAATTAAATCTGGATCATCTATTAACCCATTATTAGCTTTAAAAATTAGTGTATATAGAACTCCTTTTCCATAGAACCTTCTTGATATTCTCCATAGACTATTACCAGGCTGTACTATAATATCATTACCTGAAATGTTCATTTCTTCTAAGTTCTCTTGTCTAATAGGTGTTTCTATACTCGCTACAACTTTATCATTCTGTATTTCATTAAACCTTAATATATAATCACCAGGTTTAACTGGTTTATCTAAAGCAAGATTCCAAAACCCATTGTCATCTGCAAATGCATTTCCTAATAATTTTTTACCAATATAAACGTCAACTCTAGAGCCAGGCATAGCTTTTCCTGATAAATTTAAAGTCCCTTCAGACGAGTATGATAAAGAATCAAATGATAAATTTTTGGCACTGTTACTAGCTCCTTGTAGAACTTTTTCTACAGTACCGTCAGCATTATTTAAAGTAACTATTGCTTCTGATTCAGAAGTTAATAATTTAACATCTGCATTTGTTAAAACCTTTGTTTTATCTGGAGCTAAAATAGACACTGTTTTTTGTGATTTTATTCCGTTGGATAATAGAGACAAATCATAATAACCTGGCGATAACTCTTCAATGAATACAAATTCACCAAATTGATTAGTCATAACCTCACCTATGAGCTGATCCCCATTGAAAATCTTCACATTATTATTTATTGCAGCTCTTCCTCCTATAACAAGAGTATTATCTTCACTTAAATTTATGACATCAAAAGTAGGGTCTAGAGCCTCTTTTAATACTTTATTATCTTCTTTTTTTACCTGCAGGTTACTCTTTTCAGTATTTAAATCTGGTTCTACTTCAAAATGAATTTTTTCTACTATAGGAACAACTTCTAATTTAGTAGGGTCTAAGGGAACATATTTTATTACTAAAATTAAAGCTATAAATGCACATAATACTATAAATCCACCTAAAAGATATTGTTTAGTATATTCCCCAAAGATCATTTTCATTTGTTTTATCCTAATGTTTTTATGATAGTATTATATTAGATTATTTCTAATTAAAACTATATAAAAAAAATGTTATGAAAAAATAAAAATGAATACAAAAACAATTACAATATTTTGCGGCTCTAAGTTAGGCAAAAATTCTATTTATAAAAAAGAAGCAGAAAAAGTAGCAAAATTATTAGCAAGCCATGGGATTTCCGTAATATATGGAGGTGGAAAAATTGGCATTATGGGCATAATATATAAATATATAAGTAAAATTAACGGAAAAATTACAGGAATCATTCCTGAATCTCTTAATACATCTAAAATAAGCCAAAGTAATAAAAAAAATTTAATAGTGGTTAAATCTCTTCAAAAAAGAAAATCATTGATGATTAAAAAAGCTGATATGTTTTTGGTTTTACCGGGTGGTTTGGGAACTTTAGATGAATTATTCGAAGTTATGACTTTAAATCAATTAAATATATATAATAAACCTATATTTATATATAATATTGCTAATTACTGGAAGAATTTAAATCTTCTGTTAAAACATATGAATAAAGAAGGTTTTTTATATAAAAATGATTTTAAAAAGATATTATGGGTAAACAATAGCGAAGAATTAATAAGAGAAATTAATAAATTTTGATTAATATTTTACATCAAATAAATAAAAAAATATAAGGATTTTAAATGAGTAAGATTAATGTGAGCACACCAGTAGTTGAAATAGATGGCGATGAAATGACCAGAATTATATGGGAATTAATTAGAGAAAAACTCATAAAACCACATTTGGATTTAGATTTATTATATTATGACCTTAGTATTGAAAATAGAGATAAAACATCTGATCAAGTAACTATTGACTCTGCAAATGCTATTCAAAAATATGGCGTAGGGATTAAATGTGCCACTATTACTCCTGATGAAGATCGCGTAAAAGAGTTTAATTTGTCAAAAATGTGGCGCTCTCCCAATGGGACTATTAGAAATATATTAGGTGGCACTGTTTTTAGACAACCTATAATATGTAAAAATGTTCCAAAATATGTTCCTGGATGGACCAAACCTATTGTCATTGGTAGGCATGCATATGGAGATCAATACAGGGCAACAGATTTTTTAATTCCTAGTGCAGGTAAGTTAATCATGAAATTTACACCTAATGATGGTGGACCAGAAATTGAGCACGAAGTAAATAATTATGAAAGTCCTGGTATTGCAATGGGAATGTACAATCTTGATGACTCTATTCGTGGTTTTGCAAGAGCATGTTTTAATTACGGGTTAAATTTAGGCTGGCCGGTATACCTTTCAACAAAAAATACAATATTAAAAGCCTATGACGGAAGGTTTAAGGATTTATTTCAAGAAGTGTTTGATAAAGAATTTAAACAACGCTTTGTAGATAAAAATATTATATATGAACATAGGTTAATAGATGACATGGTGGCATCCGCTATTAAATGGGAAGGTGGTTTTGTATGGGCGTGTAAAAATTATGATGGAGATGTACAGTCGGATGTTGTAGCGCAGGGATTTGGGTCGCTTGGCCTGATGACCTCAGTATTAATGACCCCAGATGGGAAAACTATAGAATCTGAAGCTGCACATGGAACAGTTACAAGACATTTTAGAGCATATGAAAAAGGTGAAGCCACCTCTACTAATCCAATTGCTTCTATATTCGCTTGGACTAGAGGTTTATGGTATAGGGGTAAATTTGACAAAAATGTAGCATTGCAAAATTTTGCACAAAAATTAGAATCTGTCTGCATAGATACGATAGAAAGCGGCTCTATGACAAAAGATTTAGCTCTATTAGTGGGAAGCAATCAAAGCTGGATGGAAACAATAGAATTTCTTGGACTAATTGAAAAAAACCTTAAAAAAGCTCTAGCTAAATAACTATTTGGTTTTTATTAATTTAATTATTTGATCTATGGCCTCATCTGAATTTTTATAGTTGGGGCCACCTCCTTGAGCCATATCTGGTCTTCCACCACCTCCTTTACCTCCTAATACTTCTACTCCTGTTTTTGTTAACTCTATAGCATTAAACTTATCTGACATATCTTTAGTAACACCTATAACTATTGATGCCTTCTTTTCTAAAGTACTAATAATAATAACAATACCAGACACTAATTCTTTTTTAAATTCATCTACTAAGCCTTTAATTTCTTTAGGAGGAAGAGTTTCAATAACCTGATTAATTACTTTTACTCCATTAACTAACTTGATTAAAGATTCTCCATCAGATTTATTACTAGTATTTATTTTTTTATTTAAATCAATTATCTTTTTTTCTAAATGCTTTTTATCTAGAATTAAAGAATTTATTCTTGCTTTAATATTTTCTTTTGAAGTTTTTAATTCAGTTGCTAATTCATTTATTATATTATTTTCTTCTTGGTATTCACTAAGAGCAGCTTGGCCTGCAACTGCCTCAATTCTTCTTATACCTGATCCTAGAGCAGATTCTGATAGAATTTTAAATACTCCTATATCTCCTGATCTATTAACATGGGTACCCCCACATAATTCAACTGAGTAGTATTTCTTATCACTTTCTCCCATTTTTACGACTCGAACTTGGTCTCCATATTTTTCTCCAAATAATGCTAAAGCACCTAATTCTCTTGCACTTTCAATATCCATTTCTGTGGTTTCTATATTAAAATTTTCTCTTATTTTAATATTAATTTCATTTTCTATTAAACTAATATCAGAGTTACTAATTGGTTTATTATGACTTATATCAAATCTAAGTTTATCTGGTGAGACAAGGCTTCCTTTCTGGCTTATATGATCTCCTAAATGACGTCTGAGAGATTCATGAAGCAAATGTGTTGCACTATGATGTATCCTTAAAGCATTTCTTCTTTCCACATCAATACTTAGGTTTACATAATCACTCTTTTTTAATATGCCTTTAGTAATTTTAACAATATGTACTATTAAATTTTCATATTTTTTTGTATCCTCAACAATAGCTGTTCCATTATCCCAGTCTAATGCTCCAGTATCTCCTAACTGTCCTCCTGATTCTGCATAAAATGGCGAACTGCTAGTTATAACTTGTGCTTTTTCATCAACACCTAATTGTTCTACTTCTTTACCGTTTAAAACTATACTCTTTACAATTGATTTTGCACTCTGCACTTCATAACCTAAAAATTTTATTTCGCCTTCCCGCTCTCTTAGTTTTAACCACACTTCATCGGTAGCCTTATCTCCAGAGCCACTCCAAGATTTACGAGCTTGTTCCTTTTGCGCTTTCATACTATTCTCAAAACCCTTATAATCTAATTTAATATTTTTACCTCTTAAAATATCTGCAGTAAGGTCAATTGGAAAACCATATGTATCATAAAGTTTAAAAGCAACATTTCCAGGTAATGATTCAGAACTATGTAATTTTTTTATAGATTGATCTAATAACCCTAAGCCTCGTTCTAGAGTATCTTTAAATTTAATTTCTTCATCTTTTAATGTGCTTTCAATTAATGCTTTAGCTCTAGAAATCTCTCCGAATGCATCTCCCATATTCTCTTGTAAGCTGCCAACTAATCTATGCATATGCGGATCTTTAATACCTAATTTATGGACATGCCTCATAGCTCTTCTCATAATCCTTCTTAAAACATAACCCCTTCCTTCGTTTGAAGGTAAGACCCCATCTGCGATTAAAAATGCAGAAGCTCTTAGATGGTCAGCAATTACTCTATGTGATATTAGGTCTTCATTCACAGCTTCAACTCCTGAAAATTCTACAGAAGTAGTAATTATATTTTGAAATAAATCAATTTCATAATTATTGTGTACACCCTGTAGAACTGCAGCCATTCTCTCTAAACCCATTCCAGTATCTATAGAAGGTCTAGGTAGATCTACCCTATTGCCATTAGCTTGCATTTCATATTGCATAAATACCAAATTCCAGATTTCAATATACCTGTCTCCATCTTCATTTGCACTTCCGGGTATACCGCCACTTATTTTAGGCCCGTGATCATAAAAAATTTCTGAGCATGGTCCACATGGACCTGTTTCTCCCATAGACCAAAAATTATCTGATGTTGATATTTTTATAATTTTATTATCAGGTAAACCTGATATTTTTTTCCACAATCCATAAGCTTCTATATCTTCGGAATAAACAGTTACTAATAATTTTTTTGCATCTAATCCGTAAACTTTAGTTACCAGATTCCAAGCATATTCTATTGCTGACTCTTTAAAATAATCACCAAAACTAAAATTGCCTAACATTTCAAAAAATGTATGGTGTCTAGCTGTATACCCAACATTCTCTAGGTCATTATGCTTGCCTCCTGCTCTTAGGCATTTTTGTGAAGTTGTGGCTGTTTTATATTTACTTTTTTCTTTACCTGTAAAAATATTTTTAAACTGCACCATTCCAGCATTGGTAAATAATAATGTAGGATCATCCTGAGGTAATAAAGGAGATGAAGATAACTCTTTGTGACCTGATGATACAAAGTAGTCTAAAAAAGCTCTTCTAATATCTTCTGTAGAATTTGACAATTTAACCCCTCCTAAAACTATCTTAACACTTTATTCTTCATTGTTGATAGATTGTTTTAAAAGGGATAACATTATAAGTCTATATTTATTCTGAGGTTTTTGCAGTTTTTTCTATTACCTTATCTTCTTCAGGTTTACTCTCTTCTAAATCTTTTGTAAGACCTAAAGATTTTTTTATTTCTGCTGCTATACTTTTAGCTGTTTCTGGGTTGTCTTCTAAATATTGTTTAACATTTTCACGACCCTGTCCTATTCTTTCTTCCTTGTATGAGTACCAGGAACCTGCTTTTTCTACAATTTCTGCTTTTACGCCTAAATCAACTAACTCTCCATTATAACTTATTCCTTTTCCATACATAATATCAAATTCAACTACTTTAAATGGTGGAGCAACTTTGTTCTTAACTACTTTTACCCTAGTTTGATTTCCTACAACTTCATCTCTATCCTTTATTTGACCTATTCTTCTTATATCTAATCTAACTGAAGAGTAGAATTTTAAAGCATTTCCACCTGAAGTTGTTTCAGGACTTCCAAACATAACTCCTATTTTCATTCTTATTTGATTAATAAATATGATAGTAGTATTTGATTTAGAGATTGTTGATGTTAGTTTTCTTAGTGCTTGACTCATTAAACGTGCCTGCAAACCTACATGGTGATCACCCATTTCACCTTCTAGTTCTGCTCTTGGTACCAATGCTGCTACAGAATCTATTACTATTAAATCTACTGCTCCAGATCTTACCAAAGTATCAGCGATTTCTAATGCCTGTTCACCAGCATCTGGCTGACTAATTAATAAGTTTTCAACATTAACCCCTAATTTTTGTGCATATACTGGATCTAACGCATGTTCAGCATCTATAAATGCACATACACCACCATCTTTTTGACTCTCTGCAATAGCATGCAACGTTAAAGTAGTTTTACCTGAACTTTCAGGCCCATATATCTCTACTACTCTGCCTTTAGGCAGTCCACCTATACCTAAAGCAATATCTAAACCTAATGAACCAGTAGAAATAGCTTCTATTTGTGTAACTGACCCTTCACCTAATTTCATTATTGAACCCTTACCATAAGCTCTTTCAATTTGCGCTAATGCTGCTTCTAATGCTTTACCTTTTTCTTTATCTTCCATATCTACTATCCTTAGTTGTGGTTTATTTTCTTTAACAGTCATTTTGTATGCTCCTAATCTTTTAGGCTATTACAAAAATTTTATAAATAAATATTTATACTATTTTATCTTACGCGCACATGATCATGTTTTGTTCTTTTTATAAAACATTTTATTGGAAAGGATGTCAATATATTTGTTCTTACTTTGTTCTTATTTAATCGTCTCGATGGGAGCGTTCATATTTTTCATGGCGTTCTTGTGCATGAATAGATAATAAAGCTATTGGCCTAGCATCTAGTCTTTTCAATCCTATAGGTTCTCCTGTTTCAATACAGTAACCATATGTACCTTCTTTAATTCTTACTAAAGCGCCATTTATTTTTGCCAGTAACTTTCTTTGTCTATCTCTTGTCCTTAACTCTAGAGACCTTTCTGTTTCGGTAGATGCTCTATCAGCTAAATCTGCTTCAGGAGTATTATTCTTTTGTAAATTTTGACGCGTCTTTTCTGCATCTGACATTACCTCAGATCTCCATTTTTCTAGTTTTAACCTGAAATAAGCAAGTTGCTCTTTGCACATAAATAAATCATCTTCACATAATTCATATTTATCTATAGTAATATCTTTATTTGTTTTCTTGTTTTTAGAAACTGTCATAAAAGTCTTTCTAATAAATATAATTAATCTAGTAAGGAGCGATTATATTTATAGCTATAAAATAATCAACCTTATTATATTTATATAATATTGATTAAAAATATTGTTTAAATAATATAATCAATATTGTGTTGATTAAAAATAGTGTTTAAAGTTTATTTCTAACCAGCTATCTTGCCTTAAAATATATAAATTAGACCCAAGCCTACCATTTTGATAAATAGCACCTTGAACTCCAAAAGTAAGAGAATCATTGATACGCGTTCCAAAATCTACTTGATAAATTTGACCGTCACCATCTAAATCTATAACAGAAGCAAATAACATTTCTGTATTTTTAGAATCATTAAGAGTTAATCGAGCAGCAACAAATATATCATCTTGCATACTATCAGTTGATCTAGAGCGCCTACTATCAAAATTATATTCCATTAAGAAACCTAAATCACCATTATCTCCAATAGAGCTATATAAAGTATGTTCAAAACCTAAAACCGTTGCAAAATAACCCCCTCTTCTAAAATTAGCGTCTTTTTGACCATCCTTAGCTAACCATTCAAGTTTATAGAGAGTTGCTCCTGAGGCCTTTTGAATAGTTCCTCCAATTTGTCTTATCCTCTGATAGTTAGGTTCATACTTTAGCTGTCCACCAACTATTTGAACATCTACAGAAGGTGCTCTTGCGTACCCTAAAAAGCTATGCGCAGAGATATCATAGTTACCAATGCTATTTGACCATCTTAAAGCCATCTCTGGTGTCCATTGGCTTCCGCCTTCAAACTTAGTAGTGCCCTTTGAAAACTCAGGGTCAATCCTTAAACGACCTTTTTTTCCTGGAGATGTTCTTTCACGAAAATACGGCAATATGAACACTTCATAATAACCAGTGTCCCTTATTAAGGTTAGGTTTATTAACGGCTGACCTAACTTTGTTTTAAATGTAGGATCATCTACTGCATCAAACTGATTAATAACATCAACTAAATTTTTTGATTCAGTAACACCCCAAAATACTTGTCCTATTCCTACAGATGATTCCCAATCTTCTCCATACCATGAATAAATACCTTCTCGAATATCTATATGTGATCTATTACCATCTTCACTATCTAAACGTATAAAAGGCCTAAATACTAGATTGCTTCCCTCAGACCATTCAGAGTAAATTTCAGGCTCAAAAGCAATAGAATAATTATTGTGTTCTTGACCATTATAAAGAGGTGATTCAGGGAAAAACCATGCTTCTAATGTTATTTCACCCTTATATTCCGTAAAATCTGGCTCTAAGTTAGCATGGCTAAGTAGCGGAAGTATTAAAGTTAATAAAAACGATAAAACAATTAAATACATTAACGCGCACGTTTAAGTGTCTGGCGATTAAAGTCTGAGTCTTTCAAGCCCGTTTGATATACTGTCTCACTAATTACTATATCTGTTTCTTTATTAGTATTATGATTTACCATTTTAAGAGAATGAGCATTCCAAAACTTTCCTAAATATTGCTTATACTCTGATAATACAAGTGTTTTTAACAACTTATCTTTACGATCATAATAATCTATTTTTCTCGCTCTATGCTCACTAATATCAACCCAAGATACTCTTTTTGTATAGCCAGACGATTTATCTTGCGGATAACTTTCAGAGATGTAACACATTTCTTGCTCATCTCCTGGACAGGGAACATCTTCAATCCATTTATATGTATATTTTTCTACCTCTTGACTAGATAAATCCTCATAAGCAAATTCTGACCCAACAAAAGCGCCGGATTTGTTATCTGAACTAATTCTTTTTACTCTTTTTAAGGCTGGCAAATATAACCACTGATCATCAGGTCCAGACTTATGTGTAAAAGTTAAGATAGCTGTACCAGCAACATCCTTTGGATGATTAAAAATAAATATAGACTTATCTCCATCATTTTCCATTTCTAAAGCCTTAGATGAAAAGATTCTAATGCTCTCTTCTCCCTGAGCATTTCTTAAAGTCATTTTACTTTGAGACAGCGTATCCATAAACCCCTGTCCTGTTAAGTCTCCTTCAATTGCTAAACGGAGACCTTTCTCTTCAGGAGTTTCTGCCATAACAAAAGAAATATTCCAAGTTGATATAATTATAATAGCTACTATAAATTTCATAAATATTTTCATATTAATTAATCCTCTTTTTATTTAGATTTATTTTTTAAATTTTCTAATTTCATTAATAAAGGCGGCAAGAATAAAAAGTCCGCTAACAAAGCAAAAATTATAGTTATCATAGATAATTGTGCTAAGTCAGAATTTACTCTAAAACCAGAACTCGCTAATACCATAAAACCTCCTACTAATGCACAGGAAGTAACAACTAGCGCAAACCCAACAGAAGAAAATGCATAACGAGTAGCATCCTCAGGAGACTTATTTAACTCTTTACGGGCTCTTAAATATTTACTTAAAAAATGAACCGTATCATCTACTACTATCCCTAATGTCATAGCACCAACTACAGCTATAGCTATACCAACTTCTCCTACTAAATATCCCCATAACCCAAAAGCCATAGCAGCAGGAAAAATATTTGGCACTAAACTTAATATACCAATTGGTAAGCTTTTTAATGCAAAAATTAATATTAAAGAAATAATTACTAATGCCATAAACGAACCAAACAACATAGAATTAATATTTCGTTCAGACAAATGAGCAAAAATAACAGACAAACCTGATCCAACTGTTTTAAACTCTGGAATATTATCAGCCAACCAAACCTGGGCTTTTTCATCTAGCTCTCGCAAATGTGAAGAAGAAGCATGAGTAACTGAAACCGTCATACGTGTTGCAGACTTAGATACATTAATACTACTATTTAAGTCTAATCCAAATGGAACTGACAACTCATACAATAATAAATATTGTGCGGCTAATTCTTGAGATTCAGGGATTTTATAAAAAGATTCCTGGTCACCATTCATAGCTTTATTTAATCTTTTAATAGTATCGGAGATTACACCTACATGATTTACACCTTCTTGTGTCCTATACCAATCAGCAAATTTATCTAAATTAGCAAGATACTCAGGATTATTAATACCTCCTTCTATGCCCGCAGGAACAGAGTATTCGATTGCATTTAAACCAGTTAAATTATCCTCTAAGAAATCTGAATGCGACCTAATTTCAAATTCTTTGCCAAAATAAGTAGTCCAAGTATCATCTAACTTTATTTGGCTTATACCTATTAATAAAATAACAATTATAACACTGCCGCTAGATAATAAAAACTTCTGTTTTTCTATAACAAAATTAGAAAGTTTATCCATCATTCTTTGAGAAAAATAAGTTTCTTTTGGTTTTACTTTTGCAGGTAATATTGCCAATAAAGAAGGTAAGACTACAGCAGCATTAACAAAAGCAATTAAATTTCCAGCAGCTAACATGTACCCGAGCTCTCTAAAAGGTGGGGAGTCTGAAAAATGCATAGACAAGAACCCTACGGCAGTTGTAGCCGAAGTGATAAACACTGGTTGTAAATTGACTCTAAGAGATTCAATAATTGCTGGTTTTTTTTCTACACCTGCTCTCATTTGTAGTCTCTGTGTATTAATAATATGTACGCAATGAGCAATACTTAAAATAAGCAACATTAAAGGAGCATTCGATGTTACCGCATTAATTATAACTCCCATGTACCCCGCTGCACCCATCATTCCGATAACTGCCAATATCGCTATTAGTGCAGTTAAAAAAGCTGCTGTAACAGCTCGCAAGGCAATTCCAGCAATAATAAAAATTACAAGAAGTGTTAAAGGAAGCAGTGTTCCAATATCACTCATAGAAACTTCAGTAAACGCTAGTGTTAATGGAACGCCTCCAGACACATATAAGTCAATATCAGGCCATTTTTCAGCAAACCTTGCTTGTTCTGAGCGAATATATTGCATGATTTCTATAGTGGCGCCACCACTTGCTATAGGGTCTTCTGGCATTATTACATTAATATTAATTCCGGTAACCATTCCTTCAGAATCCACTAATAAATTTCTGATTAATGGCTCATCAAGAGCTACCAATCGGGCATTACTTGCTATTTCCGTTGAAATTTCTCCCTCTTCTACAAGATCACTAATAACAACATCATCACCATCAGCTCTAGTCCATTGAAAGTTACTAATAGAATCCACTCGGCTTGAAAAAGGGGTTTGCCACAACCGTTCTGTCATTTCCCTTACAGCGGCTAGTGAATTTGGACTAAAAACATTTTTATCTTTAGGAGCTAATACTAAATAAACATTATCATCTCTTGAGTAAGTTCTTTCTAAAGTCTCTAGTGCTAATAACTGAGGATTATCTTTTGAAAAAAATATCCTATTATCTGGATTCATACTTAATCCTGATAAGCCTCCCATCCAAAAGACTGTAAACAATAAACCAGCTAATAAGGTTAGCCATTTTCTTTTTACTATTAATTCACCATAACCTTTAGCTGTCATTTCTTTTGCTCCTCAGTAACATTTTTATATATCTTGCATTTAAGATATATTTATTTTTTTTCTAATTCTATATTATATATAAATATTAATTACATACTGCTTAGTATAAAGGAATAAAGTTGTCAATTTATTAAATACTGACTAGTATAAAAATTAATTTAAAAGGATTTTTTATGCTCATAAGTAAAAAAGCAGACTGGTGGAATGATGCAGTTTCATATTTAAGTGATAATGATGAAATAATGAAAAATATTATCGACAAACATAAAGATGACTATATTAAATCCAGAGGAGAACCATTTAATGCTCTTTGTAGAACAATTATAGGACAACAAATATCGGTCAAAGCCGCAGCAAGTATCTGGAATAAATTTGAGTTAGGGGCAAAAAAGATAAACCCAAAAACCATCATTAAATATGGAAATGATAATATCAGAAGTTGTGGCATATCTAATAGAAAAGTTGAGTATATTATAGGTTTATCTAATTTTTTTATTGAAAACCCTAATATTGTGACTTTATGGGAAGCTATGGATGATACAAGTGTTATAAAAGAACTATGTAAACTAAAAGGAATAGGGCCTTGGAGTGCAGAAATGTTTTTAATGTTTTGTTTGCTTCGTCCAGACGTACTTCCTTTAGGCGACCTAGGACTAAGAAGGGCCGTAGGCAAGAACTACTTAAATACTTTTGATCCCACATACGAAGAAGTAGAAAAAGTTGCAAAAAAATGGATACCTTACAGGTCTGCCGCAACATGGTTTTTATGGAAATCTATAGACCCTATTGCAGTTGCATATTAATCTAATTAGGAAGAAGAGGCGTCATTATTAAATCAACCATTTCTCTTAAAGTTGATTTAGACAACTGGTTATTATTAGAAAGAGATGCAATTAGTTTTATCTGATTAAAAATATATACTGAATAGGTATCTATATTAATACCTTTGTTTAAATATTCTTTATCTAGAGCTCTTTTAAGCCCTTCTTTTAGAAAAGACATATTCTCTTTATCTTTTTTTTCAATAAAGTTTTTGCACATAACGGATAAGTTTTCTGAAGGATGCATGCCTTCCCTATTAAACATACATGCAGCACCCATTTTTTCGTCTTTAAAATGCTCATTTATTAAAAAATCAAAAGCAGATTTTATTCCTACGAGAATACTTTCTGCATCAAATAGAATTTTACCTACGGGCTCCACTCTATCTTTATAGTACAATTCTAAGGCTGCTAACTGTAGGCCTTCTTCTCCTCCATATTCTCTATATACACTAGGTTTGGATTCTCCTATTTTTCTACACATTTCATTCAATGAAACATTTTCAATACCTTCCTTCCAATAAGTTTCCATGGCAATTTTACTTGCCTGAGCTTTATTGAAGGTTTTAGGCCTACCTTTTTTATTTATAATTATAGAAGAGCTTGTATTTTTTAGCATTTTATACCATTTAGTATTTTAAACTTGACATTATATAAATATATTAATACTAACTAGTATATAAATATATTTATATAATAGCAAGCAGTCAATGTAATTTGACTTAGAGAGTTTTCTCCCTATTTATTTTCTATGGTAACCCCTTATGTCTTCTTAAATAAATTTAAATACTCTATGAATTAATTTAGCCGTTCAAAACAGTAGAGTTTTTAATTTTAATAAATACTTAATTTATGCTAACAATATTTAAATTTAAAAAAAATTAAAAGGTCTAATATGAAAAATTATATAAAAACTCATTATAAAATATTTACAGCAATAATTTTATGCACATTAATATTTAAAAACCATGCCTTTTCACAGGGGGCCGCTTCTGTAGAAGTTGATGTAGTTGTATTAGAATCTTTAAACCAGTCCATTCCAGTAATTGGGCAAATTATTTCACTAAAGGAAGCAAAAGTTCCTGCTGCGGTTATAGGGATAATTCAAAAAGTATTAGTAGAGGTAGGAGATAAAGTTAAAAAAGGACAAGTTTTAGCATTAATTGATATTGAACGCTATCAATGGTTACTTCAAATTGCTTCTGCTAAAGTAAATGCCGCTAATGCAGAATTAAAAAGCGCTAAAGCTGAAACTAATATTAACTTATTAGACTTAAACAGAATGGAAAATTTAAAAAAATCTTCCTCTTTTAATGTTGCAAAATATGAAAAACTACAAAGTTTGCATATATCTTCCCTTGCTAAAGAAGAAATTACTGAAGCTCAACTAAAATCAATGATACAAGAAGAAAAACTTGCTGGCCTAAACCTCAAAAGAGCAACAGTTAAAGCACCATTTGATGGAATCATAGAGTATAAAATGATTGAATTGGGAGAAGGCGTTGGACTAGGAGTTACACTTTTTAATCTTGTAAGTGAAACGCTTCTAGAAGTTAGAGCAGATGTTCCGTCAAAACGAGCTAGAATATTAGAACGAGACAA
>CAWVYV010000007.1:0-17177 GCA_963934475.1 uncultured Alphaproteobacteria bacterium
TTATTGACATGACAAACATTCTTCATAATCATTTGTATTCTCTTGATCTGAAATATTATTAGTTGATTGCCCCATATTAGATACAACATCTGCACGTTGTATTGACATAGATCTTAAGTAATACATACTTTTTATTCCCTTTTTCCACGCTTGAAAATGGATTTGATGAAGATCTTTTTTATGCACATCCGCAGCAATAAAAACATTTAAAGACTGAGATTGACATATATAAGGAGTTCGCTCTGCAGCTAAATCTATTAACCAACGTTGGTCTATTTCGAAAGCAGATTTAAACACATCTTTTTCATGTTTACTTAAAAAATCTAAGTGCTGAACTGACCCTTTATTTGTAGTAATAGAAGACCAAATTTCATCTGTATCTTTATTTTTTTCTGCTAACAATTTCTTTAAATGGCGATTTCTAACATTAAATGAACCAGATAGAGTTTTTTGCACAAAAGAGTTACCAGCAGATGGCTCTATTCCAGGAGAAGCTCCGCCACATATTATAGATATAGAAGCTGTTGGCGCTACAGCTAATTTATTAGAAAACCTTTCTTCAATTCCAAAATCTGCAGCATCAGGACAAGCCCCTCTTTCTTTTGCTAAAATTTTTGAACTTAAATCTGCTTCCTCTCTAATTTTTTTAAATATTTTTTTATTCCAAGATAATGCTACAACAGATTCAATAGGAATATTTCTCATTTGCAAAAAACTTTGAAAACCCATTACTCCTAAACCAACGCTTCTTTCTCTCTGCGCACTATATTTAGCTTTAGCCATTGAATCAGGGGCTCTATCAATAAAATCTTGTAGAACATTGTCTAAAAACCTCATTATATCATTAACCATTCCTGGAACATTCTTCCATTCATCATAAGTCTCTAAGTTTAATGATGAGAGACAACAAACTGCAGTTCTATCATTTCCAAACCTATCTATGCCTGTAGGTAATGTTATTTCACTACATAAATTTGACATTTTTACTCTCATACCTGCGAGCTTTTGATGTTGAGGGATATCTTTATTAACACGGTCTATAAATAATAAGTAAGGTTCGCCAGTCTCAACTCTAGCTGTTAAAATACGTATCCATAAATCTCTAGCTGAAACTGTAGCTTGTACAGCTCCATCTTTAGGGCTTTTTAGAGCCCAATCTTCACCCGCTTCAACAGCACGCATAAACGAATCCGGGATAACTATTCCGTGATGAAGGTTAAGAGCTTTTCTATTAGGATCTCCACCTGTTGGACGGCGCATTTCGATAAACTCTTCTATTTCAGGGTGTTCTATTGGCAAATAACATGCAGCTGATCCCCGTCTTAAGCTTCCTTGACTAATTGCCAGAGTTAAAGAATCCATAACTCTTATAAAAGGGATTACGCCTGAGGTTTTACCGTTTTTACCATTTTTACCTACATTTTCTCCTAAAGACCTTAAATTGCCCCAATAAGATCCTATGCCACCCCCTCTTGAAGCTAACCAAACATTTTCATTCCACAGATCAACAATACCTTGAAGGCTATCATCAGACTCATTTAAAAAACAAGAAATAGGAAGACCTCTGTCGGTCCCTCCATTAGAAAGTACTGGGGTAGATGGCATAAACCATAACCTTGACATATAATCATAGATACGCTGTGCATGAGCATCATCATCAGAAAAATAACTTGCCACCCTGGCAAATAGGTCTTGCGGCGTTTCATCAGGCATTAAATACCTATCTTCAAGTGTAGCCCTACCAAAATCTGTTAAAAGGTTATCACGTTCAGAGTTAATCTCTACAGATTTCCCTCTCTCAACCTGAACGATGTTAAGCATATCACCTTGATCTTTACCTTTATATGAACTCTCTAAACCGCTGCCATCCATCCATTGTCTCCTGATTAATCTAGTCATGCCAGATTTTTTTATAATTTTTGCTCCATTTATCCACAGCTGTGGATAATTAAATGGGGATAAACACAATATATAGTTGTTTATATATCTATTCTGACCAAATATAGCGTTCGGTCAACTAAAAAATAGATGTAATTAAACTTTTTTTAAAAATAACATTTTTTATAGAACAAAACAAGAACAAATTACTAGAATTTAGATAACTTAGTGATAAATATTAAAATACTTTGATTTAAATGCATAAATAATATTAATTGATTTCATGAAAAAAATATTTCTTCTTACATTAATTATTTTTTATTTTTCCCATTCTTGTTTTGGCTTAGATTTTAAAAAAACTATAGCTATGCATGAACCAGCTAGTAGGGCTAATGAAGAAGCAAGAGACAATAAAGTTAATACCAATGCTCCAATTACAGAGATATTAAAATTAGCAAAAATTGGCACCTTTAATAGTCTAAACCCATATATAATTAAAGGAATAGCCCCTCCAGGCATAAAAGGTTTGGTAATAGAGTCATTAATGACATGGAGCCCAGATGAACCCTTCTCTTTATACCCAGGAATAGCCGAAGGAATAATAACTCCTGAAGATAGGTCATGGGTAGAATTTAAAATTAATCCAAAAGCAAAATTCTCGAATGGAAAAAAAATTACCAATAAAGACATTATATTTTCATGGGAAACACTAAAAAGCTATGGCCGTCCTCATACAAGGTCATATTATTCCCTAGTTAAAGATGTGAAAGAAATAAAGAAAAATGTAATTAGGTTTACATTTTCTGAAAAAAGTAATTTTGAAATGCCTCTTATCATAGGCCTAATGCCCATATTTTCTTCTGAGTATTGGAGAAACATAGATTTTACTAAAACTACTCTTGAACCATTTATTAGCTCAGGACCATATATAATATCAGAAATTAAGACAGGAAAATCTATTACGTATACTAAAAATAAAAATTGGTGGCGAAAAAGTAGTCAAGACAGCTTAGGAAGGAATAATTTTAAAAAAATTAAATACGATTTCTATAGAGATCAGGATATAAGCTTACAAGCATTTCTATCCGGTGAATACGACGTAAATATAGAAACTGATGCTGTAAGATGGGCAACTGCATACCATGAAAACTCTAAAAACATAATTATAAAAAAAACATTTCAAAAAAAATCTCCCTCAGGAATAGAAGGTATAATATTAAACTCTAGACAGTTTCCTTTTAAAGACAGAAATGTCCGAAAAGCAATATCTATAATATTTCCTTATACCTTTATAAATGAAATTTTAAACCATGGCTTATTACAAAAAACATATGGCCCTTGGGATAACAGTGATTTAGCAGCCACATTAATGCCTAGCAAAACTACAAATAAAATTTTAAAAAAATATAAGGACATAATAAGTATAAAGGCTTTAGATAAAATTAATAAAAAAGAACTAAAGGAAAGAGAAGCATACAGACAATCGCTAAGTATTTTAAAAAAATCAGGGTGGCAATTAATAAACAACAAAATGACACATACTGATACAAAAGAAATTTTGAACTTCGAAGTAATTACTAACCAGAATAGAATGCAAAGATTATTATTAGTATGGAAAGATAAGCTTAAAAAAATTGGCATCAACTTATCGATAAAAATATTAGATAGCTCACAATTTCAAAACCGCCTCCAATCTTTTGATTTTAATGCAATAATATTTGAATACTATATGTCACTATCTCCAGGTAATGAACAATCTATTTACTGGGGAAGCTGGGCTTCAGATCAACAAGGCTCTAGAAATTATGCTGGGATTAAACATCCTGCAATCGATGAAGTTATCAATAAGATATCAAATGCAAAAAATAGATCTGAACTAATAGAATATACAAAGACACTTGACCGCTTACTTAGAGCAGGACATTGGATTATACCTTTATATCATGATCCTTTACATAGAATTGCATTTAAATCTGGGTTTCAAATTCCAGATGAGCTTCCTTTATATGGATTCAACCCATGGAGTACATGGAAAAAATAATTTTAATAAATTGTATTTTTAAATTTAATTGATTAATTGATTAAAAGCACTAAATTGAATTAGAGGTAAATATGTCTTATAAAGTCAAAATTCAAAATAAAAAAGAAATTCTTGTGGATACGGGAAACACTATACTTGAAGCAGCTTTAGAACAAGGAATAGACTTTCCACATGGATGCAAAACTGGTAACTGTGGGGCATGTAAATCAGAAAAAATTTCTGGTGATATTGAAATGTCACCATATTCAGAATTTGCTTTAGAGGCTGAAGAAGAAGAAAAGGGAATGATATTAGCATGTAGGTCGGTGCCTTGGAGCGACTGTGAGATTAAAATTGTAGATGACCAACAAAATGATGAATTAAACGATATTAAGATTAAAGATATGGAATGTATTGTAAAGAAATTAACAAAAGTTACTGATGATATATATATTTTAATTTTAAGAATTAGTTCTGAAGAAGAATTTAAATTTAAAGCTGGTCAATACGCAGAATTATATTTTAATCAATGCAAAGAAAAACATTTTTCTATGGCCAACCCACCTAGCACAAATGAATTAGAATTTCATATTAAGACTCTTGATGGTGGAGAAGTTAGTAATTACGTACAAAACACTCTACAAATAGGTGAAACAGTTAAAGTAAGAGGACCTTTTGGAAATGCCTATTTAAGAGACAGCCATAAAGGACCCATAATTGCTGTAGCTGGAGGAACAGGTTTAGCTCCTATTTTATCTATCATAAAATCTAGTCAAGACATTAAAATGAAACAGCCTATTCAAGTATATTATGGAGCCCAATCAGAAAAGGACTTATATTTTTTGAAACAATTTGAAGAGTTAATTAAAAATAATAAAAACCTTTCTTTTGTTCCTGTAGTTATGGAATTGTCTGAAAACAAAACATTAAGAAACGGCTTAGTTACAGAGATAGTAATAAATGATATTAAAGATTTTGATGGATATAAAGCTTATTTAGCAGGCCCTCCAAAAATGGTAGAAGCTGCAGAAAAAATACTTTCCTCTCATGGAATTAGAAAAGTTGATATACACTCAGATGCTTTCTATACTCCCTATGATGAAATAAAGGAAACTGTATAATGGTTGATAAAATACTAGACCAAAGAATCTCAATTATTACAGGTGGTGCAAGAGGTATAGGAAAAGCTATTTCAGAAAGCCTAGCTAAAGAAGGCTGTAAAGTAATCATCATTGACCCTGGCTATACTATTGATGGCAATTTTGATGAAAAAAATATCGCAGAAAAAACAGCTGAAGAAATTAGTAATAAGTATAATGTAGAAACATTAGCCATTACCAAGGATATTTCCATTGAAAAAGATATGCAGAATTCAATAGAATTAATAATGAAAAAATTTAATTCTATAGACATTGTAGTAAATAATGCAGCCATACTTAAAGATGGGTTTATTTTTAAATACGCTTTAAATGACTGGAAAAAAGTAATAGATACTAATCTTACTGGTGCATTTAATTTAATATCACAGACAAGCAAAATTATGAAAGAACAATCAAAAAAAGATAGCAATTATACTAATGGAAGAATTATCAATGTAATTTCTACGGCAGGAATATGGGGAAATTTTGGACAAGCCGCATATGCTTCAGCCAAGTCCGGCTTAATTGGATTAACTAGAGTTGCAGCCTTAGATCTACAAAGATTAGGGATTACTTGTAATGCTATTGCTCCTTTTGCATCTACAAGAGTTACAGAATCAATTAATCCTCAAAATGAAGCCCAAGAAAAATATAAAAAATCTGCCTTAAAAGTTGAAGCCAAGTATATTGGAGACCTAACTGCTTTTTTAGCTTCTAATCAAGGTAAAAAATATTCAGGACAAATCTTTGGTGTTAGAGCAAAAGAAGTATTTTTGTTTAATCAAGCACGTCCAATTTATAATTTTGTTCGTAAAAATGATGATTACATTAAAGATATGGAAGTAGGGTTTAAAAATAATTTTGATAACAACTTAACTACCCTTGAAACTGATTTAGATGCTTTCTCATCTGAGCCTATAATAGATTAAAAAAGATAAAGGAAAAAGTTATGAATTTAGAAACTCAAAATCTACAAGTCAAAACATGCGAAGAACTTAATAATCATCCTAAAGAATTTAAAGATGCTATTATAAAAATTGTTAGAAGTCATGCAGTAAATGAGTTGTATGGTGCAAGAGTTTTTGATGAACCTGCAATTGCATTAGCTCCTAATCCATATGCTAAATGGTTAACTTGTAGAGTTGCCATGGAAGAGTATGGGCATCATGTGCGTTTCAAAGAACTTGGAGATATGCTAAAAATTCCTGAAGCAGATATGACTCCAGAAGGAAAAAACCCATTATCTATTTTTGAATTTCCACTTGAGACATGGGCTGAATTTTGTGTAATTAAACTATTAGCAGATTTAGCTGAAATACTTCAGGTCGAAGATTTACTAGAATGTTCGTTTCATCCTCTAAAAAATATTGCAAGAATGACTATGCCTGAAGAAAAGTTTCACGCAAAATTTGGAGAAGATTTCACCAAAGAACTTATTGCTACAGAAGAAGGAAAAAAAGAAATACAGGATGCGATTAATAGATATTATCCTATGCTTCCCTCATTCTTTGGTCGTGCAGAATCAAAAAATAATGAGATCTATAGAAAATGGGGTATTAAAAAAAGAAAAAATGAGGAAATGTTAGACGACTATCTAAAAATGACTCATGAATTAGTAGTAAATAAATTAAATTTAGAACTTCCTAGCATTAATTAAATATTAATATTAATCTTATGTCTACAATATGAATCTAAAGAGGTAGACTTTGAAAAAAAATGATTTTTATAAAAATATTAGTAAACTAAACATGGCTCCCTTATGGGAGGTTCTATCTAAATTAGTAACACCTGAGCCCAATACAAGAACTAAAGCACATATTTGGCACTGGAGAGATACAAAAAACCATGTACTAGATTCTGGCTCAATAATCTCAGCTGAGCAAGCAGAGAGAAGAGTATTGATATTAGAAAACCCAAATATGATAGGTGAAAGTAGAATTACAGATACTTTATATGCAGGGCTTCAATTAATACTTCCTGGAGAAATAGCACCTAGTCATAGACATACTCAATCAGCCCTTCGTTTTGTCATGCATGGAAATGGTGCATATACTGCTGTGGATGGTGAAAAAACTATTATGCATCCTGGTGACTTTATCATTACTCCATCTTGGACTTGGCATGACCATGGAAACGAATCTGAAGAGCCTATGATTTGGCTAGATGGTTTAGATATACCAATGGTTAACCATTTTTCCGCAAGTTTTGCAGAAAAATTAGATGAGAGCACTCAAGAGATAAAAAGGTTAGAAGGAGATTCTCTGGCTAGGTATGGTTCTGGTTTGTTACCTGTTGATCACAAGCTATATGAAAATAAAGCATCACCCGTTTTTTCTTATCCATATGAAAGAACCAAAGATGCACTAGATAAAATGAAAAGATCAGATGAATGGGATAAATGCCATGGGCTTAAGCTCAAATATGTAAACCCTTCAAATGGTGGTCATGCTATACCCACTATGGCTACTTTTATGCAATTAATTCCTAAATCTTTTTCTGGCAACTCATATAGAAGTACCGATGGAACAATCTATTCTGTTGTAGAAGGCTCAGGAGAGACGTCTATAGATGGACAGATATTTAATTGGAGCAAAGGAGATATATTTGTTGTCCCTCCTTGGGCTAAAATATCACATAAAACAAAAGAAGAATCTGTATTGTTTTCTTTTTCTGACAGACCAGTTCAGGAGATGCTAGGACTATTCAGAGAGAAAATTTATAAATAGTATGAGTTTAAATTCATTAAATAAAATTGAAAACTTTATAGCTTCTATTTCAGACATATCATGGTTTATTAATACAGGTAAAAAAATAGATGGCGCTTTAGAAAAAGTTATTTCTAATTACTGTCAAGAAATAGGTATAAATGATAAAGTAATTCCTATTCAAAGTTGGGAAGAAGCAATAAAAGTTATTAATAGTGACAAATGGAATAAAGATTGTTGGGAAATTGAAGAAAGAGAAAAATCCAACTTACTAGAAATATTATTAAAAAGCATCCCTGAAAAAGAATTATTTGATAAACTAAATAAGCTCACAATAGAAACCACTAAAATAATAGAAAAATATTCTATAAAAAATTTAAAAAAAAGTGATATTAAATATCATTACTTTACTAAAGTAGCTGCTGGAGCTGCAGCAATTTCCTGTCATCAAGCAGCATTAGCAATAGCTGCCAATAAAAACTCTAATCATATTTTTATCTCTAAGTTTGAGCTATTTAAAGCTGGGCATTGGCCATTAATTATAACTAATAATAATTTTAACATTTTTTAAAAAAATGAAACAGAAATAAAATGAATACAAATATTTTTTATCAAATTGAAAAAAATGCAACTGAAGATAACTATTTAAATGAAATTGCAGTTACACAAATAAACTCTTCAAATAAAATTAAAAGAATTTCTTATAGAGCTTTATTTAGCTCAAGTGAAAAGACAAGCCTAGCATTATTAGAATTAGGAATTAAAAAAAATGATAAAGTATATATAAGCATTAAGAGTAGTATAGAATTTATTTCAATATTTTTAGGCTGCTTAAAAAACGGTGTAATCCCCATACCCGGAAATCCAGAACTTTCTAATAATCAAACTAAGCATATACTCAACAATAGCACTCCCACTTTAATTATCACGGACACGAAAATTAATTGTGAAAATCTTAATTTTGACCACAAGTATTTTAGTAATAGACAATGGAATATAATAACAAATAAAGTAAAGTCAAAAAGTATCAAAACTTGCATGTCACACATTAGTGATATTGCTTTTTTAATCTATTCTTCTGGAACGACAGGCTTACCAAAAGCAATTGTACATAGGCACCAATCAATTATAAATACAGTATTTTTACATAAAAATATTTTAAGCCTCAAAATAAAAGATAAAATTTTTACAACTTCTAAATTATTTTTTGCCTACGCTCTAGGTAATAATTTTTTTGCTCCATTACTTATGGGGCTTAATACTATTTTTAATGATGCTGTCGTAGACCCTATGAATCTTTCTCAAATAATTAAAGAACATGAACCTAAAGTTGTTTTTAGTGTTCCTACAGTTTACAGACGGTTATTAAAAAATTCTACAACAGAATTAAAAATATTATTTAATGTAAAGTATTTTATTTCAGCCGGAGAAAGGATACCAGATAAACTATATAATAAATGGCTTGCTGCTATTAATTCTCCTTTGTTAAACTGTTATGGAACAACGGAAACACTTGCAATAGTTATTGCAACTTCGCCTGAAAAGTCAAAAGCTGGTAGCACAGGTAAACCAATTACTAGCATTAAAACAAAGCTAATTAAAAATAATGGTGAAGAAAGTAATAATAAAGGGGTTTTACATATTAAGCACCACAGTTTCTCACAATCTTATTTAGATAATAAAGAAAAAACACTAAAAACTTTTAATAATGGGTGGATTAATACTGG
Source organism: uncultured Alphaproteobacteria bacterium (assembly GCA_963934475.1). Taxonomy (GTDB): domain Bacteria; phylum Pseudomonadota; class Alphaproteobacteria; order TMED109; family TMED109; genus TMED109. Next base: position 9,470 of record CAWVYV010000007.1, read on the forward strand.
AGATATATGGTCAATTACTAATAATTATTGGTATTATCAAGGTAGAGAGGATGACCTCATCAAGGTTGCAAGTAAATGGGTAAATCCAAAAGAACTAGAAACAGAAGCTTCTAAAATTAATAATGTAATTGATTCATTTTGTATAACAGCAGAATCTAAAGAAGGAACACATAGACTTGCATTATTTTTATATATAAAAACATCTAAAGATCAAAATTTAATAATAAGGCAAGTAAAGGATAAAATATCTTATTTGCCAAAATATAAACAACCTTACTGGATTAAAACTATTACTGACGTACCTCAAACAGCTACTGGTAAAATCAGAAGAAATGATTTAAAAAACCTAATTGAAAGCAACATATAATGTCTATAATACAATCATATAAGGTAACAGTTCAATGGGGTGATTGCGACCCATATGGAATAGTTTTTTATCCAAATTTTTACAAATGGATGGATAGTGCCCAATGGAGCTATTTTAATAAAATTAAACAGCCAATTACAAAACTAGAAAAAATATATGGTATAGTTGGTTTGCCTTTAGTACATACAGAGGCCAATTATATATCAGCATGTTATAGGGAGGATATATTAAAAATAGAAACAAGATTAATTAAAATAACTAAATCTACTATAAAACTAGCACATGTCATAAAAAGAAAAAATATAGAAGTTTGTTCAGGTTCAGAAACACGTATTTGGGCAAAAAATATAGAAGGGAATATAGTCTCATCCCCCATACCAAATGAAGTTAGAAAAGTTTTTAATATCCATTTATCGGAATGATTATACTAAATAGTACTATTTAAAATTTTATACGCTAATCTTGCTGCTGCTAAATCAGACAAAGCATGGCCAACAGATTTATATATAGTTAATTGTTTATTATTATTTCTAATATATTTTTTTTTTGTAATTAATTCTTTTATATCTGCTTTAATATCATTCTTTTTAATGAAACCTAAATTAATTGCATTTATTAAGTCGCCCGCTTCCTCTAAAACTGATTCTCTATTATCTACATATATATTTCCTAGAGAAAACGCGTAGGGTTCTAACTCAGACATTGTTTTTGTATGTGCTCCCACTAAATCAATATGCACATTACTATTTAACCAGGATCCCATTATAAATTCTTTTTTAGCAGAAGTTATACTAGTTATTACATCTGCATCACCACAAGCTTTCTCTATATTATGCGCTATTGATACTTTAATTTTATTGTTTTTATATTTATTAACTATGTTTATAACTTTATTAAGGTCTCTCCCCCAAATTAATACCTCTTCTATTGGCCTAACAAAACAATGTGCTTCAATCATATATGGGACTAATGCACCTGTGCCTAATACTAACAATTTTTTACTATTTACCTTAGATAAATACTTAGATGCAATTGCACTCATAGCTGCCGTTCTCTGATTTGTTAACTCTGTTCCATCCAAAACAGCTTTAATTTTTCCATTCTTTGAATCAAATAAGATATATAATGCATTAACACGAGATAAATTATTTATTGGGTTAGAAGGGAAAACATTAAGTAATTTTATACCGTAATCTTCTTTATTTAAAAAAGCCGGCATTAACATTAATTGAGAAGGATCATTACTATGTTTAAGATAATCTATATTATGAATATGTCTTATAGGCACTTTAAAATCTTTTATATATATAGATTCTATTGCATCCATAAGAGATGTGACAGTAAAATTTCTTTTTATATCTTCTGCAGAAATAAATATCATAGCTTAAAACCCATTATATAAAATATTAACAAATGTGTGTTTATAATTATTAATTATTTTGCTATTATTAATTATATTAACATAAAGAAGAAATATATGGTCAAATTAGATAAAATTTATACTAGAGGTGGCGATAAAGGAAAAACCTCTTTAGGAAACGGTGAACGCGTTGATAAAAATTCAATTCGAGTTGAGGCATTTGGAACTGTAGATGAAACTAATGCTGTATTAGGAATAGCTATAGTTAACCTTAAATCACCACTTAAAGAAATGATTTTTAGAATTCAAAATGATTTGTTTGATTTAGGAGCAGATTTATGTGTTCCAGATAATAAAAAATTAGACTATGAACCACTTAGAATAAATCAATTTCAAGTAGATAGATTAGAAGAAGAAATAGATACTATGAACTCTAATTTAGACTCACTTAAATCATTTATTTTACCAGGAGGCACCTTAGAATCTGCATACTTGCACCTAGCAAGGACTACAGCAAGAAAAGCGGAAAGACTTATGGTTGAACTAAGTCATAAAGAAAATATTAATCCTATAAGTATAAAATATATAAATAGATTATCAGACCACCTTTTCGTTATTGCTCGTTTAGTAAATAAAGATAATAATGAACCCGATGTTTTATGGGTACCTGGCAAAAGTAGAAAATAATCAATCTAGGCCTTGAGTATCTTATATTTATATGAGTATAATTTATAATCATATTATTAACGTTTATAGAAAGATATATAATGCCTATTATTAATAGAATTTCTGAATTTCATGAAAAAATGATTGAGTGGAGACAAGACATACATAGCCACCCAGAATTAGCCTATCAAGAAAAAAGAACTGCTAATAAAGTTGCTGAATTACTTAGAGAATTTGGTGTTGATGAAATTCATGAAGGTATAGGGGGAACAGGTGTTGTAGGAGTAATTAAAAATGGTAACGGCCCTAAGATTGGATTAAGAGCAGATATGGATGCATTACCTATTACGGAAGCAAATCAATGTAGCCATGTATCAACTAATGAAGGCGTAATGCATGCATGTGGACATGATGGACACACTACTATGTTACTTGGAGCAGCACGTTATTTATCAGAAACAAGAAATTTTAAAGGAGAAGTAATTCTAATATTTCAACCTGCAGAAGAAGGTTTTGCGGGAGCTAAAGCTATGATAGATGATGGCTTATTTGAAAGATTTCCAGTAGATTCCATATATGGAATGCATAATATGCCTGGTCTAGAAACAGGTAGTATTGCTGTTGGACCTGGCCCTAGAATGGCAGCAGCAGATAATTTTGAAATAAAAATTAATGGTAAAGGAGCTCACGCTGCTATGCCCTATCAATCTATAGATCCTATTGTTTGCGGCTCGGCTGTTGTGCAAGCACTTCAATCATTAGTATCTAGGAATGCAGACCCAAGAAAAACTCTAGTAGTATCAGTTACACAGTTTAATTCTGGTCATGCTAATAACGTAATACCAGACTTTGCTAGCTTAGCAGGAACTATTAGATATTTTGATAAGGATACGTCTGAATTTATTAGAAAAAGATTTCCAAAAATAGTAAAAGATGTTTGCGAAGCATTTGGTGCTGAAGCTGAAATAGATTATAAAGAAGGATATCCACCAACTATTAATGATATTGATTCAGCTAACTTTGCTTTAGATATAGCTAAAGATATAGCAGGTGAAAAAGCTACAGATAACCAACCACCAAGTATGGGTTCTGAAGATTTTTCTTACTTCTTACAAGAAAAACCAGGAGCTTATGCCTATATAGGGAATGGAGATTCAGCTTCACTGCATAACCCTTCTTATGACTTTGATGACGAAAACCTTTCTATTGGAGCATCCTTTCTTTCAAGAATTGCAGAAAAAGCACTTAATAATAATTAAGTATAGAAAATTAAAAGTATATAAAATATAAGGGGCTATTAATATGTTAGATCATTTTTCTATTTCCAATAATAATTTTAGTGGACCAGTTTTAATAACTGGAGCTGGAGGATGCATCGGTGCTTGGACAATGGCAATGCTTTTAAAGGCTAATGTAGATGTTATTGCATTTGATTTAACTAATAATAAAAGAAGACCGGAACTACTTATTGAAAATGAAGACTTAAAAAAAGTTCCATGGATTGAAGGAGATATCTCTGATACAGAAACTGTCCTATCATTAGTAAATAAATATAACCCTGAATCCATAATTCATCTAGCTGCTTTACAGGTACCTTTCTGTGCTGCAGATCCCACCTTAGGAGCAAAAGTTAATGTAGTTGGGACAGTTAATATACTTGAAGCAGCAAAACAGAATTCCATAAAAAGAATTGCACATGCAAGTTCAATGGCTGCTCATTCTTTTTTACCAGGTTCAGATTCTCTAAAAACATTATATGGTGCTTATAAAATGTGTGACGAACAAATTTCTGAAGTCTATTGGCAAGATCATAAAGTACCTAGTATGTGCCTCAGACCTGCAATTGTTAATGGCGTTGGAAGAGATCAAGGAATGACCTCTAAACAAACTGTTGCAATGTTAGCAGCAGCACTTGGCGAACCATATGATATTCCTTATACGGGCTATGTGTCTCATCTATCTGCAGCTGAAGTAGCTTCTGCTTTTATTCATAGTGTATCATATGATGGTGATGGATCTTATGTATTTGATATTTTTGGAGAAAGTATAAATATTAATGAAACAATAAAAATGATTAATGAAGTAAAACCAAATTCAAAAATTACATCTTCTGGATCAGAAATGCCATTTCCTAGCAAACTTTCCGATATTCCACTCAGAGAACATCTTAAAAAAAGAATTGCTGATTATGGAAGTATAGATACAAAAACTATGATTTCTGAGACTATAAGCGCTTTTGAAACCTTAATTCAATCTGGAAAAATAGATATTAATTATCTCAAATAAAGGAATCCTGCCATGAGCTGGGAAAATGAAGTAAAAGAAATAAGAAAGCGCGAAAAGCTCATACAAGAAATGGGTGGAAAAGAAAAAATAAAAAGGCAATATGATGCTGGAAGAACTACTGTTAGAGAGAGAATAGCTGCTCTAGTAGATAAGGATAGCTTTAAAGAAATTGGACGTTTAACAGGTTTAAGTGAATACAATGAAGACGGAACATTAAAAAGCCTAATGGCTGTAAATTCTGTTATTGGTCATGCTCTAATTAATAAGATGCCTGTAGTAATTTATGGTGATGATTTTACTATTAGGGGTGGTGCGGGGGACGCAGCAATCTATGAAAAAATGATTACAGCAGAACGCTTTGCAAATGAATATAGAATGCCATTAATTAGAATTATTGAAGGAACCGGAGGAGGAGGCTCTGTAAAATCTATTGAGAAAGATGGTTATACTTATGTTCCTGCTAACCCTGGATGGGATTGGGTAGTAAGTAATATGGCAACTATCCCTGTAGTTTCTTTAGGATTAGGTCCTGTGGCAGGGCTAGGTGCCGCAAGATTAGTTAGCAGTCATTACTCAGTAATAGTAAAAAAAATGAGCCAAGTATTTGTTGCTGGTCCACCAGTAGTAAATAGATTAGGAGAGAATGTTACAAAAGAATCTCTAGGAGGAAGTGAAATTCATGGCAAGAATGGAGTAATAGATGACGTTGCAGAAAGTGAAGCCGATGCCTTAGCAAGAGCCAGGAAGTTCTTAAGTTATTTACCTTCTTCTACTTATGAAACTCCTAAGAAAATCAAAAATAATGACCCTATAGATAGAAAAGATAATTGGTTAATAAGTGCTATTCCAAAAAATAGAAGACATAGTTATGAAATACGACCAATTATAGAAAGTGTAACTGATAAAAATAGCTTTTTTGAAATAGGAAAAAGTTGGGGCACATCCTCTGTTTCGGGTTTTGCAAGGTTAGATGGTTGGCCAATAGTAGTTTTAGCAAACGATCCTCAAGTTTACGGAGGAGGATGGACAGCTGATGCATCTCAAAAAATTATACGTATATTAGAAATTGCGGAAACATTTCACTTACCTGTATTACACTTAGTTGATAATCCTGGTTTTCTTGTAGGAACTCATGGTGAAAAATCAGGAACTATAAGACATGGAGCAAGAGCATTAGCTGCAATATATCAACTAAACACACCAATTTGTTCTGTTATTTTAAGAAGAGCTTTTGGGGTAGCTGGTGCTGCACATATGAATCATACTAAACATAGATATAGGTTTGCATGGCCATCAGGTGATTGGGGCTCATTGCCACTTGAGGGAGGAATAGAAGCTGCATATAAATCAGATTTAATCAAATCTGATAACCCAGAAAAGTTATTAAAAGAGATAGAAGAAAAGCTTAACCATGTAAGGTCTCCTTTTAGAACAGCTGAAAAATTTTCTGTTGAAGATATAATTGATCCAAGAGATACAAGAAAAGAGTTATGTTCTTGGATAACTTTAGCAGGGAAAAATATGAAACCAGGACCTGTATCTTTTGGAATGCGCCCTTAATAAAGATATAAAATTATTATAGAAAACTGGGAGTACATATTAATGATTAAAAATAGATGTAACATAGCTGTAATTCCTGGAGATGGGATTGGCACAGAAGTAATGCCTGAAGCTTTAAAAGTATTAGAGGCCATCTCAAAAAAATATGCACTTAATTTTAATTTTGATCACTTTAATTTTAGTTCCTATGAATATTTTTCTAAGCACGGCAAGATGATGCCTGATGATTGGAAAATGCAAATAGGCAACCATGATGCTATATTATTTGGTGCAGTAGGCTTACCCGATAAAATTCCTGATCATATTTCACTATGGGGATCTTTATTAAAGTTTAGAAGAGAATTTGATCAATACATTAACTTAAGACCGGTAAGATTAATGCCAGGTGTTCCCTCTCCACTTGCAAATAGAAAGCCTGGAGATATCAATTTTTATATTGTAAGAGAGAATACTGAAGGAGAGTATTCGTCTATAGGAGGCAGAATGTTCCCTGACTCAGATAGAGAAATAGTTATGCAAGAAACTGTAATGACGAGAATTGGTGTAGATAGAGTTTTAAAATTTGCTTTTGAATTAGCTAAGAAGACAGAAAAAAAACACCTAACTTCAGCTACAAAATCTAATGGAATATCTATTACAATGCCTTATTGGGATGAGAGAGTTGAAATTATGTCTAAAAATTATCCTGAAATAATCTATGATAAATATCATATAGATATACTATGTGCCCATTTTGTTTTAAATCCTGATAAATTTAATGTTGTTGTAGCATCAAACCTATTTGGAGATATACTTTCTGATCTTGGCCCAGCCTGTACAGGTACTATCGGAATAGCCCCATCCGCTAATATTAATCCTGAAAGAAAATTTCCCTCACTATTTGAGCCAGTTCATGGCTCAGCTCCAGATATTGCAGGAAAAGGAATTGCTAACCCAATAGGACAGATATGGTCTGCCGCTATGATGTTAGATCACTTGGGTTATAAAAAAGCATCTCATAATATTGTGAAGGCCATAGAAGAAGTACTTAAAATAAAGAAATACAGAACTAAAGATTTAGATGGTGATGCTAATACTAAAGTTTGTGGTGATGCCGTAGTTAATGCAATATAGGTTATAAAACTATGCTTAATTTAATACCTCTCATAATATAAATCGTTGCACCCTCTTATACCTGATAAAATATTACAAAATAATACCTAAATATATTAAATAAGTTCTGAATTGATTACTCTAATATAATAGCACATACAATAAATGATCTATTGACAATGATAAGACGTATACAATAATAACGTTATAAATAAAAAGGAAAATAAATATGTTAAAGAAAACTTACGCTTTAGTAATGAACGCAAACACAAACCCTCTCAGACATTTACCTAAAATGGTACGTTTTCAATTTATGACTACACTTGCTTTTATGTGGTCATTCATATTTACCATGTGGATAGGTTCTATGGCATTTT
>CAWVYV010000008.1:0-16449 GCA_963934475.1 uncultured Alphaproteobacteria bacterium
CCATGTGCTTTTGTAGAACTAAAAGATGATGAAAAGGCTACAGAAAAAGAATTAATTGAATTTTGTAAATTGCATTTAGCAAGTTTTAAATGCCCAAAAAATATTATTTTTCAAACTATTCCTAAAACTTCGACAGGTAAGATTCAAAAATTTGCGCTAAGAGAAATTGCAAAAGAAATTTAGCATCATGACAAAATATAAATTAATAATAGAATATGATGGTAAAAATTTTTGTGGCTGGCAAAAACAAAAAGGTCTAATTAGTGTTCAAGGAACAATTGAAGAAAGCTTATTTAAATTCTGTAGAAAAAATATTTCTATTTTTGGCGCAGGAAGGACAGACAAAGGTGTACATGCTTCAGGGCAAGTAGCACACTTTGATCTAGAAGAAGATGATTTAGAAGATAAAAATGATAAACTCGGAAAACTAACAATGGGTTTAAATTTTTATCTATCAAGAGCATGCATGAATGAAATTTCTATCATTGAAACAACTAAAGTGGATTCAGAGTTCCATGCCCGATTTTCTGCTAAGGAGAGAAAGTATAAATATACTATATTAAATAAAAAAACATCTTCACCATTATTAAAAGATAAAACATGGAGGGTGCCTCTACCTTTAAACCTTTTATCGATGCAAAAAGCCTCTACTTTACTTCTAGGTAAACATAATTTTTCTGCCTTTAGATCAGTTGATTGCCAAGCTAACTCTCCAGTCAAAACAATAGATAGAATTAATATAATTAAAAATAATGAGTTAATAGAAATATCTATCGAAGCAAAGTCTTTTTTAATGAATCAAGTAAGGATTATAGCAGGGACGTTAGTTGAAATTGGCTTAAATAAAAAAACAGAAAAGGATATTTTGTTAGCTCTTAAAACTTATAAAAGAAGTCATGCAGGAGCTACTGCTCCTCCAAATGCATTAGTTTTAGAGAAAGTAGTTTATTAAAAAATTCATTTAGTTTTTTTATAGGTATATATGCCAGAGACAACTATTAATAATCCACCTAAAAAAGTTTGCATATCTGGTACTGAAGAAAAGAAAAAATAGCCAAATAAAGTCGCCCATATTATATGCGTGTAACTGATAGGAGCTAAAGTAGTAGCCTTAGCTTTAGCATAGGCCCCTAATATTAAAAATTGCCCTATCGCACCAAATAGCCCTACAATTATTAAAAAACTCCATTCAATATTGCTTGGCATCCTCCAAGCTTGCATTCCAGAGGCAGGGTCGTAGTCTATTAAGACTAGAATTGTAGATCCTAATAACCCTGCAGCTCCAGAAAAAAATAAACTAGTAATAGCTGATTCAACTGGCGCTAAAACTCTAGTTCCAATTTGATATAATGAATAAAATAAGGCTCCAGCTATTCCGTAAAGTATTCCTGACAACCAATACATATCTATTTTTTGAACCCCCCAAATATTGTTGGGATCAATAACTATAATCATTCCTATAAAACCAGCCATTACTGCTAACAAGGTATAATAGTGAATTTTTTCTTTTAAAATTAGAGGGGCAAGCATAGTTGTTATTAATGGAGCAAAAAATAAAATAATTGTGGCCTCTGCAAGTGAAAGCCTAGAAAGCGAAGTAAAAAAACAATACGTCATAAGTAATAAGGCTAAAGAGCGTAATATTTGCACTTTAATTAGTTTTGGAAACTTAATACCAGTTTTATAACCCATACTTTCTAAAGATATTACTGTTATAAAAATAATAATAAAATGAAAAGTATATCTAGCCCAAACTATCTGAGAAACAGAAAAAGTTCCGGATAAGTACTTAGCGAGAGCTTCCATTGTAGCAAAAGACAATAAAGTAAGAACGTATATTAATATTCCTGTTTTTTCATCTTCAATACGCACTTTAATATAATAACTTTAGCATCAAGAATGTGCTTCCTGGTATTTTTTTATAATATCATAATAAATCAGAGTCAAAGATTCTAAATCTTTAACTGAAATTGCTTCATCAGTTTGGTGCATCGTTTTTCCAACCAAGCCAAATTCTACTACATTACAAATATCCTTAATAAACCTAGCATCAGAAGTTCCTCCACTGGTAGATAATTCTGGCTCTAATCCTGTAATTTTTTTAATAGAGTTCGCAACTATTTCTATAAAATTATCGGGCTTAGTTAAAAAAGGATTTCCACTTAGCTCTGTTTCTAAATCCCATGAAAAGCTCGCTTCATCATAAGATATAGATTGAATCGTATTTTTTATTTTCTTTACTAAGCTTTCTTCTGATTGCAGCACATTGAAACGAATATTAAATTTTGCTTCAATTTTGGATGGAATTACATTTGAAACCATATTGCCAGTATCGATAGAAATAAACTCCATATTAGAAGGTTGGAAATGCTCATTGCCCTCATCTAATTTTAAGCCAGATAACACTGAAACAAAATTAGACATTATAGGCAGGGGATTTGATGCCTTGTGCGGATAGGCGACATGTCCTTCTTTACCACTTATAATTAAAGTGCCGTGCAAGCTTCCTCTTCTGCCAATTTTAATCATTTCTCCTAATGTATTAGGGTTTGTAGGTTCTCCAACTATACAATGGTCAATTATTTCTCCCATTTCCTTAAGTTTGGGAAGCATAGTTTTTGTTCCGTGTTTTGCGGGGCCTTCTTCATCTCCTGTTAACAAAAAGCTAATACCAAAAGTATTATTATAATCATTAAGGTGTCTAGCAAAAGCTGCTATAAAAGCTGCAATAGAGCCTTTCATATCAGCAGCTCCTCTGCCAATTAACATTCCTTCTTGAACCTTAGCTTCATAAGGAGCAGATACCCAGTTTTCTTTATTACCAGCAGGTACTACATCTGTATGTCCTGCAAAGCATAAATTTTTTCCTTTTCCCGACTTAGCGTAAAGATTATTTACCAGCGCTTCTTTTCCAATTCCTTTAATATCTCCTGATGGCATTTTAAAACACTTAAAACCTAATAAAGTTAAAGCCTCTTCTACAAAAGAAAGAGCCCCTTCATCTCTTGGGGTCTCAGAAGGAAACTTAATTAGCTCTTGTGCTAGGTATAATGGGTCAGTAAGCTGCTCTTTTTTTATATTAAAATTCACAAATTTAAACTTTCATTTTATTTATATATTATATAATTCAAATAATTACTTATTGGAACATCTTAAATTATAAGGCTATAGTCAAATAAGAAATTGTTAAATTAATAGGAATATATATATGGCATATTGGTTATTTAAATCGGAACCTGGTACATGGTCATGGGAAGATCAAATGAATAAAGGTACAGAAGGAGAAGGATGGGATGGAGTAAGAAACTATCAAGCCAATAATAATATGAAAAAAATGAAAGTTGGAGATTTAGGTTTTTTTTATCATTCCGTTAAAGAAAAACAAATAGTTGGTATTGTAAAAATAATAGGTGAACACAGGCCTGACCCTACTGATAAAAAGAGTATATTTGGAATGGTGGTAATAGAAGCAATTGAAGAAATAAAAAAATATGTAACTTTAGCTGAAATTAAGTCTAATGAAAAGTTAAGTGATTTTGCCCTTATAAAGCAATCAAGACTTTCTGTAGTTCCTGTCTCTAAAGAGCACTGGAAAGAGGTCTGTAAAATGGCTAAGATGAAAAGTAGCTTTTAAAAAATGCATAATATTTATGAAGAGACAGGTATTATGAAAAATACTAAAATATGTAAAATAGGTGATTTACAAGAAGAAAAGGCTTTGGTCATTAGAGGAGAAAATAAATATTTATCAGGCATTATTATATATAAAGACAAACAGTCTATCCATATATGGAGAAATGACTGTCCTCATGCTAATTTATCTTTGGATATAATAGAAGGAAAAGTACAATCTAAAAATAATGATTTACTTTGTGCCAACCATGGGGCTAAATTTAATCCTAAAACAGGAGAGTGTTTTAAAGGACCCTGTAAAAATTCTTTTTTAAAAATTTTTCCTTTTAAAATAGTGAATAATTACTTAGTAGCTGGAAATTAGTCTGATTTTTAAATAATAACAATTCATAATGGCGGAGGTATAAATATGAGCAATGATTTAATTAAAATTAAAAATCAATGGAAAGAAAACGCTCTATTAAATAAGGATGAATATGAAAAACTTTATAAAGAATCTATCGAAAACCCTGAAAGTTTCTGGGCAGAGCAAGCTAAATGCATAGATTGGTTTACACCTTTTAGCAAAAATTCAATTAAAAAAGTTAATTTTTCCAAAAATAACTTAGAGATAAAATGGTTCTATGATGGCAAATTAAATATTTCATATAATTGTATAGATAGGCACCTAGAAAAAAAAGGTGATCAAACTGCAATAATATGGGAAGGTGACGACCCACAAGAAAGTAAGCATATTTCGTATAAAGAATTGCATGTAGAAGTATGTCTCATGGCGAATGTTTTAAAAAGTAAAGGTATAAAAAAAGGCGATAGAATAACAATTTATATGCCTATGATTCCTGAGGCCACATATGCAATGTTGGCTTGTGCAAGAATAGGCGCTATTCATTCAGTTGTCTTTGGAGGGTTTTCTCCGGATAGTATTGCAGATAGAATTATAGATTGTAAATCAGATTATGTTATTACAGCTGATGAAGGCTATAGAGCAGGCAAAATAATACCTTTAAAAAATAATGTGGATATTGCTTTAAAAAGATGCCCAAATGTAAAAAGTGTCTTAGTAATCAAAAGAACAGGTAATAAAATAAATATGTTTCCTAATAGAGATGTTTGGTGGCACGAAGAAAAGCTAAAAGTTAGTAAAAATTGCGAACCAGAAATTATGGGCGCGGAAGACCCGCTATTTATTTTATATACGTCTGGATCTACAGGAAAGCCAAAAGGTGTTTTACATACATCTGGAGGATATATTGTTTATGCTGCAATAACACATAAATATATATTTGATTATAAAGAGAATGAAGTTTTTTGGTGTACTGCTGATGTGGGTTGGGTGACAGGCCACTCTTATATTGTCTATGGTCCCTTAGCTAATGGAGCAAAAACACTTATGTTTGAGGGGGTTCCAAATTACCCAAGTTCTTCAAGGTTCTGGGAAGTAATTGATAAACATGGTGTTAATATATTCTACACTGCCCCAACTGCTATTAGAGCTTTAATGAAAGAAGGAGACGGTCCAGTTAAATCAACTAAAAGAGATAGCCTCAGAGTTTTAGGAAGTGTGGGAGAACCTATTAATCCAGAAGCATGGGATTGGTATTATAAGGTTATAGGCTCTGAAAAATGTCCTGTTGTAGATACTTGGTGGCAAACAGAAACTGGAGGTATATTAATAAGTCCATTACCTGGAGCAATAGACCTAAAACCTGGTTCAGCGACTAAACCATTCTTTGGAATTTCCCCTGCCTTAGTAGATAATGATGGAAAAAAACTTGAAGGAGTAGCGGAAGGAAATTTAGTATTAGAAACATCTTGGCCAGGCCAAATGAGATCAGTATATGGAGACCATAAACGTTTTGCTGAAACTTATTTTTCTACATTCAACAATGTATACTTTACTGGTGATGGGGCAAAAAGAGATTCAGATGGTTATTGGTGGATAACAGGAAGAGTGGATGATGTCATAAATGTAAGTGGTCATAGAATGGGGACTGCAGAGGTAGAAAGTGCCTTAGTTTCTAATGAAAATGTCGCAGAATCTGCTGTAGTTGGTTATCCTCATGATATAAAAGGACAAGGCATTTATGCATATGTCACTTTAACTGATAATACTTCGCCATCAGAGGATCTTAAAAAAGAACTAATAACTTGGGTAAGAAAAGAGATAGGCCCTATTGCAACTCCAGACCTTATTCAGTGGGCACCATCTCTCCCTAAGACACGTTCTGGAAAAATTATGCGGAGAATACTTAGAAAAATTGCAGCTAACGAACATGATAAACTTGGAGACATATCCACACTTGCAGATCCAAGTGTAGTGAAAGAACTAATTGATAATAGAATGAATAAATAGTTTTAAAAGTCAGACACTCTTCCGTTCTTTTCCCAATCTCCATATCGAGTGGGTTCAGGACCTTTTTGACCTCCTATTTCTTTTACTTTTTTTGGCTCTTTAATTTTTTTAACCTGCTTATTCTCTATTTTTTTATGTTTTTTCATACAATTACCTTAATATTTATATTAAAGTGTAAATATTACCAATATACGAACAAAAAAGAAAATGATAAATGTCAATTGATAATGTAAATCCGAGACTGCAGGCTGTTAAAGAAATAGAAAGCCTATTAAATGGAAATGACCATGAACCGATTAATAATGGGGATGCATTTTATAAATCGCTGCTTGGCATATCAATAAGAAGATTAGGTGAAATTCAATTTCATTTACAAAAATATATTAAGAAGCCGCTTAAAGAGAATCAAAACATAATTAAAGCAAATTTAATTATTGGGGCCACCCAAATACTGTATATGAGAGTTCCTCAATATGCTGCAGTTAATGCCAGTGTAGAACTTGCTAAAATTCATTCTCCACATCATGTAAAATTTGTTAATGCCATACTAAGGCAACTTACAAGAGATTTTAAGGTTGAAAATATTCAAAATTTAGACCCATTAATTAATATACCTAAAAAAATAATAACTAGGTGGAAAAAATATATTAATAATAATGATTTACAAAAAATAGCTAAACAACTTCTTGTAATTCCTCCTGCCTTAGATATTGCTTTATCAGGCCAGGAAAATATAGACGTATGGTGTAAAAATTTAAAAGGAGATATTATAGGAAAAAATAATATTAGACTTAAAGATAATTATGGAAAAATTGATAATTTATTTGGATATGATCAAGGGGCGTGGTGGATACAAGACATAGCCGCACAATTGCCTTCAAAAATTTTGTTATCTTCTGTAAAACCAAATGCGTATGTTATAGACATGTGCGCAGCACCAGGAGGAAAAACAGCACAATTATTAACAAATGGGCTTGATGTTGTCTCTATAGAATCTAATTTGAATCGTGCACAACTTTTAAAAAAAAATCTTAAGAGACTTAATCTAAAAACTGAATTAATTATACAAGATGCTAACAAGTATAAACCACAAAAATTAGCTGATGCAGTTTTAATAGATGCTCCTTGTTCTTCTACCGGAACGGTAAGAAAAAACCCTGATATTTTATGGAGGCTTTCCGCTAAGAAAAATGGTTTCTTAAATACTTTAATTCCTCTACAAAAAAGTCTTTTAGATTCTGCAGCTATGATGATTAAACCCAAAGGAGTACTAATCTATTCTGTTTGTTCTTTAGAAAAAGAAGAAGGGGAAGATCAAATTATTGATTTTATAAGCAAACATAGTAACTTTAAAATAAGCCCCATAAATAAAAGTGACATAGATGTTACACATGAATCAGTTACTGAAGAAGGGTTTATAAGAACTTTTCCATATTTTAGCGAAGAGTTAGGTGGTATGGATGGCTTTTTTATAGCAAGATTAGAAAAAACACACTAAACATAATAGATATTTATAACTTAATACATATTCAGATTGATTTTATATTGAAAAAAAATAATATACTTATATCTCCCTCTATTTTAGCAGCTGATTTTTCTAAACTAGGACAAGAAATTATAGATGTGGATAAAGCTGGGGCGGATTGGATACATCTAGATATAATGGATGGGCATTTTGTACCTAACCTTACTATTGGTCCAGATGTAGTATCAAGCTTACGACAGTATACTAAGAAATTATTTGATGTTCATTTAATGACAATGCCTGCAAATAATTGGCTAGAGCCCTTTGCTAAAGCAGGTGCAGATATAATAACTATACACATAGAAGCAGAAACTGATATTAAAGAATCTTTAAAAATTATTAAAGACTTAGGCTTAAAAACTGGAATCTCTATTAAGCCTTCTACTCCAGAAACTGTACTTGAAAAATATTTAGATCTTTGCGATTTAGTTTTAGTGATGACAGTTAACCCAGGGTTTGGGGGCCAAAAATTTATGAATACACAATTAGAAAAAATACGCAATATTAAAAATATGCAAAACAAGACAGGGCTTTCATTTGATATAGAAGTTGATGGAGGGATTAATAAAGATACTTCTAAGGCGTGTATAGAAGCAGGAGCAAATGTTTTAGTAGCAGGTAATGCTATTTTTTCTGAAGATGCTAATAATTATACTAACCTTATTAACCTCCTTAGAGGTCCTAACTAAGGAACTAGAAATTGTCAGCTAAAATTCTAAGCCTAAAACTATCTGATTATTTTTATAAAAGTAATCTCTATAATTTCTGGCTTAACTATAATGCAGATGAAAATATATTTCATAATGTCATAGATCCATGGGAAGGAGAAGGCAACCTTGCTGATGAAATTTTTCAAGGAAGGTATAACTTTGCTGGTGAAGAAATACATGCTCCTAACAAACCTTTATGGGAACCGAATGGGGTAGGACCATGGTGGATTGCAGAAATGCATGGCTTTTCTTGGCTTAGGCATTTCAAAGCTAGGGAGGGGAGAACTTCTAGACAATATACAAGATCTTTAATTACTGATTGGATGAAAACTAATAATAGTAAGTATAATCCTATAAGTTGGAAAATTGATATTTTAGGAAGAAGAATAAGTGCCTGGATTTGTTATTCAGAAATGATTAAAGAAGATGCGGATAGAATATTTTTAGAGAAATTTTCTAAATTACTTGCATCACAAGTTAAACACCTTAGCAGTGTGATAAAAAATAATAAGGAAAAACCAGAAGTTTTTACAGCTCTTAGAGGGCTTTTTATTTCAGGAGTATGCTTGAGTGAAGGAAGTAAAAGGTATAATCAAGCAAAAGGCATCTTACTATATGCATTGAATAACCAAATCTTAAATGATGGTTGCCATATAAGTAAAAAACCTTCTATTACCTTAGATATTCTAACTGACTTAATTTGGATAAGAAATGCATTAACAAAGAATGATCCCCTTTTAGAATTAATAGACACTAATATTACAAAAATTAGCCATGCTATTAGATCATTACGTTTAGGTGACGGGACTTTAGCTAGAACTAATGGAGGAAGATCCTATTCTCGTGATGCAATAGATAAAGTTTTAGAAAAAACAGGAATAAAATTAAGATCACGAATATCTTCTAGCCTAACTGCTTCTGGCTATGAAAGGCTTGCATCAGGCAGATCTATAATAATTATGGATTGCTCTCATAAAAGCAAAAATGGCTATAATGGTTTGCTTAGCTTTGAAATGAGTGTTGGAAGAGACAGGCTTATAGTAAATTGTGGGCCCGCCCCTAATAATGATATAACTTGGAAGAAAGCCCTTGCAAGTTCCGCTGCTCATTCATGTCTTGTAATTAATAATACTAATTCTTCTTCTGTCCAAAACAGCGGCGAAACTAAAATAAATGTATCTAGAGAAGTTACTTCTGGTTTTGAAATTATTTCTGCTAAACACAACGGGTATGAAGCTCTATACTCGGCTATACATAAAAGAATTTTAAAACTAGATTCAAGAGGAACTCTTCTAAAAGGTGTTGATAGCATTATCTCCGGCCCAGGAGTAGAGTTTAAAATACATTTTCACTTACACCATAAAGTCAATGTAAGACTTACAAGAAATAAAGAAAGAATCCTGCTTCAGCTGCCTAGTGGGGGTTGGGAATTTTTTATATTAAAAAATAATACCTCTTTAAGTTTAAGTATAGATAAGTCAATTTATCTTGAAGATAATGGTTTAATAAAAAATACAAACCAATTTATTATTAATGGTAAAACAACAAATTCCGGGGCTAAGATAGAATGGTGCTTATCTAAAAAAACGTTATGAACGTAAAATACATCCTGCAACAGAAAGACCTACCCCAAAACCCATTAACATGACATTCATTTTTGGTTTAAACTGTCCGCTATCTTTAGCTTGTTTAATTGCAATAGGTATTGTTGCAGAAACAGTATTACCCATATTTTTTATATTTTGGAACCATTTCTCATCAGGTATATTTAATTTTGATTTTAACTGTCTCAAAATTACAGCACTTGCTTGGTGAAAAATAAATAAATCTATATCTTCTTGTTGCAAACCTGCTTTATTAAGGAGCTCATTAAAAGCTTTAGGAACTTCACGCAAGGAAAATTTAAAAACCTTTTGCCCATCCATAAATAATTTTTCTTTTCCATTATTATCTTCTAGAGCAAGTAAGTTTCCTCCGCTTCCATCAGTAAAAAAAGAAAAGGGGCCAACACTTCCACTACCCTTACTTTCTATAATAGCTGCTGCTGCCCCATCAGAAAAAATAGGCCTATTAGTTCTGTCATTTTTGGGAATATATTTAGTATATGTATCTCCACAAATTAATAAAACTTTTTTTAGCCCTTGCTGGTAAATCATAGAGCTTGCAACAGATAGTCCATATACAAACCCTGAGCACCCTTGTATTAAATCAAATGCCATCATATTTTTAGGTAAATTTAATATATCCTGTATTAAACAAGCAGATGTTGGCAGCCTTGAAAAGGGAGATTGACTTACATGAATTATTCCATCTACACCCTCTGAACCCACTCTTTCTAATAATATTTTTGAAGCTTCAATTACTAAGCTTTTCTCATCTTCGTTTTCACCTACGGTATGCCTAGAATGAATTCCTGTTTTATCTTTTAATTTTTCTATAATCCAATCAGGGTTGATTTTCCCCAAATCTTCTATAGATTCTTTATTTTTACCTAAAACATATTCTATATCAGTAATTTGCAAAACTATAATACCCTTATGGTGTTAATGTTGTTTTTTCAGTGCTATATTATATATATTAACAATAATATATAAACAAAGTCTGGAATTTATCAATTTTAACTATAAAATAAATAATATAATTTATAAAAGAAGTAATAATGTCATCTATATCCAATAAAAACCTTAATGAAATGCAAAACATTATTGCTGAAATTGCAGATAAAGCAGCTAAAGTAATAATGCAAAATATTAATTCACCAGTAGAAATAAAAGCAGATAACACCCCTGTCACTAAAGCAGATAAAGAAGCTGATAAAATCATAAACAGGGAGCTACTAAATGCATTTCCTAATATTCCAATTTTAAGCGAAGAAAGAGCTCCTCCACAAAATGCATTTGGAGATAATTTACATTGGATAATAGACCCTTTAGATGGAACAAAGTCATTTATAGAAGGCGATCAAGATTTTTGCGTTTGCATAGCATTAGCCTTAAATACAAAACCAATATTAGGCTGTATAGCTCACCCTCCTTCTGGAACTATATGGGCAGGAGGCAATAAAATTGGTTCCTATAAAAAAAATATTAAAACTAGTTTTACAAAAATTCGCTCTAGGAATATTCCAAAAGAAGGTCCCTCAATAGCCATAAGCAAACACCATATAGGGCCAAAACTAGAGCAATGGCTCTCATCTATAGTTTTTTTTGAAAAAATGAAAGTGGGTAGTGCATTAAAATTTACGCTAATTGCAGAAGGAAAAGCAGATATATTCCCTCGAACGAGCCCTACATATGAATGGGATAGTGCTGCAGGTGAAGCAATCATAAAAGGTTCTGGAGGGCATGTTACCCAAATGAATAATAAAGATATGGTTTATGGAAGAGAAGATAAAAAAAACCCTAACTTTATAGCTTTTGGAAGACCCAATTGGACTAAATTTTTAAAGGAAGATAATATTGGTTGAGCTAATATATTTTTTTTGGCCAGTTAGCTTTATAATGAGTTTTATAATAAGTTTGGTAACAATAAAAACTTCTATGCAGTTTTTAAAAAAAATAAAAACTATAGATATTCCTAATGAACGTTCTAGCCATATTATTCCTACTCCTAAAGGAGCAGGATTAGGTATAATAGCTACATTATTAATAGTATATTATACTTTTTTGCCCCTAACTGATTTTTGGCTTATGGGCTCTATAATTATTATAACAATATTGTCTTTTCTTAATGATAATAAACAGGTCTCAATAATTATTAGGCTAATAGTTCAAATGATATTAACTATTATTGTCTTAAATTTCTGGCCTCCTTTAAAAGATATTATACTTTTCAATAGTATTGTCCCAATTTGGCTAGAATTTATTATTATATTTTTGTTGATTATATGGGTAATAAATTTATTTAACTTCATGGATGGAATAGATGGCATTTCAGGAACTCAATGTATAATTATAGGCGTTGGAGTAGGGTTATCACTGTTCCTTTCCCAAGAGGAATATAAATTAGAAAAAATACTTGCCGGTTTTATGGCTGGTTCTAGCTTAGCTTTCTTGTTCTGGAACTGGCATCCAGCAAAAGTTTTCCTTGGAGACGCAGGGTCTATCCCTTTAGGATTTATTAATGCTATTTTAATATTATTATTATGTAAAAATGGTCTATGGTTTGTGGCTATAATTATAAATAATTATTATTTTTTTGATGCCTCTATAACCCTACTAAGAAGAATTAAAATGAAGAAAAAGCCATGGAAAGCTCACAAGGAGCATTTTTATCAAAAGGCTATTATAAATGGTTATAGCCATTCTAAAGTATGTAAAATTATAGGCACGCACGGAATACTGCTGATTTTCTTATCCTCATTAGCTACAGTACAATCA
This sequence comes from uncultured Alphaproteobacteria bacterium, assembly GCA_963934475.1. Lineage (GTDB taxonomy): Bacteria > Pseudomonadota > Alphaproteobacteria > TMED109 > TMED109 > TMED109. The sequence continues at coordinate 12,601 of CAWVYV010000008.1, forward strand.
AACTTAATTATTATTGTAATTTCAATTGTTATAAGTAGCTTATCTACAATATATCTTTTATATTATCTTAATAAAAAACCAAAAAATCTTATGAAAGTTATATAATGTCTTCTATTTTTAGATTTGTTTTAATATGTAATATCGATGGCATATTAAGCATAGCGGCTTTTTATGGAGCTTATTGGCTAAGACTAGAAAGTTTTCCTGCTGAGATATTAATAAATACCATAGTCGTTTTCTTCACTGCTATATTTTCATTTATAATATTAGGAACCTATAAAAGAATTTGGCGTTATTCTTCTACCGATGATCTAATTGTAATAACTAAAGCCGCTCTGCTTACAGTTGCATTAGCCTCTTTTAGTTTGTTTCTTATGACAAGGTTAGAAGATATGCCTAGATCAACTATGATAATTTATTTTATATTACTTACAATTTTAAGCGGTGGCAGCAGAGTTAGCTATAGATTGATAAGAGACAAAACATTGGCTCCAATTCATAATATAAACGAAAGAATAAAGGTTATATTAATAGGTGCTGCTGACGAAGCAGAAGCTTTAATCAGAACATCTCATAAGCCTGATGGGCCTTATCACATATTAGGCATATATGATGATGATAAAAGTAAATGGGGAAGAAAAATCAGAGATGTAGATATTATTGGCCCTATTGAAGATGTTTTTAAAGATCAATCTAGCCTTTTAATACAATCTAAAAAAATTACAAAAATTATTATCACCAACCAAAAAATATCTAGAATTAATATTGATTTGCTTCTAAAGTTTACAGATAAGGTTGGCATATCACTTGCTCGTCTACCAAAGATTTCAGAATTAAATGATGCTTTCGAAAACAATAAGAGTAAAGAACGCCCTATAGATATAGAAGATTTGTTGGGTCGAGCAGAAACTAGGTTTGATAAAACTGAATTAACTAAACTGATACAAAATAAAACCATATTGATAACAGGAGCCGGAGGAACGATAGGTAGTGAACTAGCAAATCAAATAGCTGATATGAGCCCCCACAAGATAGTGCTGTCTGATTATTCTGAATATGCTTTATGGAATATTACAGATAAAATTTCAGCAAAATTTTCTAATGAAAAAATATTATCAATCTTGCTAGATATAAGAGATAAAAATTCTGTAGAAAAAGCTTTTAGGGAAAATAAGCCTGATATAGTATTGCATGCTGCCGCATTAAAACATGTGCCTATATGCGAGCAACATCCAGCTGATGCAATAAAAACAAATATATTAGGAACTAAAATTATTGCTGAAAATGCAATACAATTTAAAACTAAAATAATGGCAATAATATCTACTGACAAAGCTGTCGATCCCACGAATTTTATGGGGGCCTCTAAAAGAGCTGCTGAGATATATATACAAAATTTAGATAGAGAGAAATCTAATACGAACTTTATTACTGTCAGATTTGGAAATGTGTTAGGTTCTACTGGCTCAGTTGTTCCTGTTTTTCAAAACCAAATTCTACGAGGTGGTCCAATAAAGGTTACACATAAAGATACTACTAGGTTTTTCATGAGTGTAAAAGAAGCTGTTGAATTAGTATTAATATCATTATCAAACTCTGTTAATATAAAAGAAAAGGGGGGAATAAATGTGCTAGAAATGGGAGAACCAATGAGAATTGATGACCTAGCCAAGCAGCTTGCCAGACTTTCCGGACTCACGCCAGGGAAAGACATTAAAATAATATATACTGGTTTAAGGGTGGGCGAGAAACTGCATGAAAAGTTATTTCATAAAGATGAAAAAAAAATTACTACTGCGCACCCAGATATTCTACTAGCTAAATCTAGAGAACTAGATTTTTTAAAAATAAAAAATATGATCAATAAAATGGACGAGCTTTTAATTGCTAATAAAGAAAAAGATGCAATAAGTGAACTTAAGAAGCTGGTGCCAGAATTTTCAATTGACCCAAAAAATAAAATTTATTAAGGAGCCTAAATGTCACCCGATTTAATTACTATTAAACGCGCATTAATATCTTTATCTGATAAAACTAATATTAAATTAATAGTAGATATAGTTAAAAAATATAATATTGAAGTGTTATCTACTGGAGGTACAGCAAAATTACTTAGAGAGCACGGTGTCACTGTAACGGACGTTTCAGATTATACTAGTTTCCCAGAAATGTTGGATGGGCGAGTAAAAACCTTGCACCCTAAAATACATGGCGGTTTATTAGGAAGGTATAATTTAACAGCTCATAAAAATGAGATGAAGCAATATGATATTGAACCTATAAACTTAGTAATTGTGAATCTATATCCTTTTTCAAATGCTGTAAAAAACAACCTTAATTTTGATGAATGTATTGAAAATATTGATATAGGGGGGCCGTCTATGATTAGGTCTGCGGCAAAGAACCATGAGAATGTTTGCATCCTTACTAACCCAAATGATTATGAAAAATTTAAACAAATTTTAGATAAAAACAATGGTGCCACAGATTTAAAAAATAGAAAATTATATGCAGCCATAGCTTTTTCTAAAACAGCCTACTACGATAGTTTAATTTCTCAATGGTTTAACAAAGAAGTAGGTATTAAGTGGCCCGAGACTATAACTATTTCAGGGACATTATTAAATGAATTAAGATATGGTGAAAACCCTCATCAAGAATCTGCGGTATATAAGAGTCCTAATCATAATCTAAATGGAATAGTTAAGTCTGAATTACTACAAGGTAAACAATTGTCTTATAATAACCTTAATGATTCTGATGCTGCATATGAACTAATTAAAGAATTTGAAGGGCCAACAATAGCTATTATAAAACATGCTAACCCTTGTGGAATAGCCACTAATGAATTAATTATAGAGGCTTGGAAATCTGCATTAAGAACAGATCCGCAAAGTGCATTTGGAGGGATAGTTGTATGTAATAGAGAAGTTACAAAAGAGTTAGCAGAAATAATGAGTAAAATATTTTTAGAAGTAATTATAGCACCTATTTTTTCTAAAGAGGCTTTAAAAGTATTTTCCTCAAAAAAGAACCTTAGACTTTTAAAAACAAATTTAATAAATAATGTGGCCGTTACAGGTTCTAAAATTATGAAAGACTTAAATGATGGTTTTTTAATACAAGATAGAGACTTAGAAACCTTGAATATAGATGACTTAAATATTGTAAGCATAAAAAAACCTAATGAAGAAGAAATTAAAGACTTAATATTTGCTTTTAAAGTAGCTAAGCATGTGAAATCTAATGCTATAATTTATGCAAAAAATAATGCTACAGTTGGTATAGGAGCGGGTCAAATGAGTCGCATAGACTCTTCACAAATTGCAGCAATAAAATCCCAAAAAGCCTCTAAATTAGCAGGCTTAGAAAATAGTATGGCAGAAGGTTCTGTTTTAGCATCAGATGCCTTTTTTCCTTTTGCAGATGGGCTTATAGCAGCCGCAGAGGCAGGCGTAACTTCTATAATTCAGCCTGGTGGGTCTATAAGAGATGACGAAGTTATAGAAGCCGCAAATAAATTAGGCCTTTCTATGGTTTTTACAGGAATTAGGCATTTCCGACATTAATCTGATTTAGGCTCAATAACTCTCTGCAATAGTATTAACCCTAGTAAAAGAAAAATAATTATTGAACCCATGCCAGCTCTTTGACTATCAAAAATAGAAATCGTTATTGCTAAAACTGCTGGACCTATAAAAGCAGTAAACTTTCCTGAAATGGCATAAAGCCCAAAAGTTTCAACATTATTTCCATTAGAAATATATCTAGACATTAAAGAACGACTAGAGGACTGTACTGAACCTATAAAAAAACCTAAAATAGAGCCAAATAATAAAAATAATTCCT
>CAWVYV010000009.1:0-16368 GCA_963934475.1 uncultured Alphaproteobacteria bacterium
TGGGCTAATAGATATAACTAGTAAAATTCTTGATAAAAAAGGAAGATTAGGTAAGGCTAACACTATAAAGGGAATACCTGATAATATGCGAAATTCATCATTTACAGCAATCAATAGCTTGTTGAATTATTCAATGATAAACCATAACGATATAAGCTTAAATAATAACAAAAATAATAATAATTCTGAGGGGGTTTATACTAATCTAGTAAAATTTAAGAATTGGATACTAGAAAACTTTTAATCTAGAAAGACTGTTACAAATGTTACAATATGTGATTTCTCTACTTACGCTAAATTTGTTATAAAATAGGCAGTTCAAATTATAGAAATATGCTTATGCCAGATTCACTAAATATGCCAAATATAGAATTTCAAAAGACTTTAAATGGTAAAGTTGTATGTGATGGTATAGGTCTGCATTCTGGTTTAAAAATTAAGATGGAAATAATGCCTGCAGAAGCAAATCAAGGTATAGTCTTTATAAGAAAAGATATTCTAGACAATCAAAAAATTCATGCATCATATAAAAATGTAAGTGATACAAAACTAGGTACCACTATTATAAACAAAGCAGGTTATAAAGTTAGAACAATTGAGCATTTAATGGCAGCATTTATGGGATTAAAAATTGATAATGCCTTAGTAATATTATCAGGTAGCGAAATTCCAATTATGGATGGCAGCTCTAAAGTATTTGTAGATTTAATTAATGGTATAGGTATTAAAGAACAATTTGTTCCAAAAAAAATAATAAAAATCTTAAGAAGAGTGGCTGTATATAATGGAAAAAGTAGTATTATAGCAAGTCCTTCTAAAGACTTTAGTATAGAATATCAAATAGATTTTGAAGATCCTGCTATTGGCATACAAAAGCAAAAATTAACTAGATTAGGAAGTAATTTTGATAAAGAAATTAGTGCAGCTAGGACTTTTGGTATGTTAAAAGAGGTTCAATATATGCACAAAAATGGTTTAGCTTTAGGAGGTTCTATTGATAATGCTATAGTAGTTGATAATGGTAAGATATTAAATCCAGATGGTCTTCGTTATAAAGATGAGTTTGTTAGACATAAAATTTTAGATTTGTGTGGAGATATATATTTATCTGGAAGGCATTTTCTTGGGAATATATCTGCTATATGTGCAGGCCATGAAATTAATAATAAATTTTTATGGGAATTATTTAGTGATGAAAACAATTATCAAGAAATTGAAGCAAATAATATAATTTCTCTGGAAGAAGCCACATCTGCTGTGGTATAAAGTAAATAATGTCTCTAAAAATAGTAAATTTTATAATATATATAATAGTTTTAAGTACATTAAGTATTTATTCTGCATTTGCAGAACAAAAAACCATAACCTTTGATGATGGCAGTACCTATATAGGAGAAGTTGTCGGCGGTAATATGGAAGGAAAAGGATTATTTAAATCATCAAAAAACACATCTAACAAGCAACTAATATATTCAGGAGAATTTAAAGAAGGAAAATTTAATGGTTTAGGTAAACTAGATTTTTATAATGGAGATTCATATATAGGTGGTTTTTTAGATGGTTACATGCATGGCAGTGGGCTTTTAAAATATGAAAGTGGCTCAGAATATGAAGGGTTTTTTAATAAAGGTAATAAAGAAGGCAAGGGTAGGCTGGTTTATTCTGATGGAAGTATATATGAAGGCGATTTTAAGAATGATAATATCGAAGGAATAGGAAAAATTATCTATGAACCAGGAAATGAGTACCAGGGAAATTTTTTAAATAATTTAATGCATGGAAAAGGAACTATTATATTTAAAGATGGTAGTTCATATAAAGGGTATTTTATTGATGGGCAATATCATGGGCTAGGTATATTTTATTTTCCAGATGGAACATATTATAAAGGAGAGTTTAAAGATGGTTATAGAGATGGACTTGGAGAATTAGTATATATAGATAAAACTAAGCAAGCAGGGAACTTCAAAAATGGTGACTTTATAGGTGAGATAACTATCACTTTTCCAGATGGTACAATACAAAAGCAAAATACAAAATAACATAAAATTTTACATATTTGGATAATTAGGCCCTCCACCTCCTTCAGGCGTAGTCCAATTAATATTCTGTGATGGGTCTTTTATATCGCAGGTTTTACAATGTAGACAGTTTTGGGCATTAATTTGAAGTTTTTTATCATTATTTTCATCATTAATTATTTCATACACTCCTGCAGGGCAATAAAGTTGTTCTGGAGAATCATAAATAGGCAAATTATGTTTTATAGGTATATCATCATCTAAAATTTTTAAATGTATAGGTTGATTTTCTTGATGATTTGTTCCAGAAAATGCTAAATTAGTTAATCTATCAAATGTAATTTCTCCATCTGGCTTTTCATATACGATTTTTTTTACTTTATTAGCTGGTTTAGTAGCTAAATGGTCAGCATGCTTTAAATTTATGGTCCAAGGTGCATTTCCTTTAAAAATAACTTGGTCAAGTGCTCCTAAAATTGTTCCAAATATTAGACCATACTTAAACCCTGGTCTAAAATTTCTTGCTTTTTTTAGTTCTTTACCAGCCCAGGATTTGTAAAAATTATCTTCATAATCAGATAAGCCTTCTATCGTATCAGGTGACTTTTTTAAATTATTAAAAACAGCCTCTGAAGCAAGAATACCAGATTTCATAGCTGTATGGGATCCTTTAATTTTAGCAACATTTAAAGTGCCTGCCTCACACCCTATTAAAGCACCCCCTGGAAAATATAGTTTTGGTAATGATTGGTAGCCTCCTTCATTTAGTGCTCTCGCACCATATGCTACTCTTCTACCATTTTTTAATATATTTTTTATTTTTGGGTGGGTTTTAAATTTTTGAAATTCTTGGTAAGGACTAATATAAGGATTTTCATAATCTAGCCCCATTACAAAACCAAGTGATATTTGGTTTTTTTCCATATGATATAAAAAAGAACCTCCATATACATCATTTTTAAGAGGCCAACCAGCGGAATGCATTATACTACCTTCCTTATGGTTTTGCTCATCTATTTCCCATATTTCTTTTAATCCAATACCATATGATTGTGGTGATTTGTCTTTATCAAGATTGTATTTTTTAATTAATTCTTTCCCTAAATGACCTCTACAACCCTCTGCAAAAAGTGTATATTTTGCTATTAATTCTATTCCAGGTTCAAAAGAGGGTCCTTTTTCATTATTTTTATCTATACCCATATCTCCTGTTGCAACGCCAGCCACAGTATTCTCATTATCATATAAGATTTCTTTTGCTGCAAAACCTGGATAAATTTCGACTCCTAAGTTCTCGGCTTCTGTTGCCAACCAACGACACATATTGCTTAAGCTAATTATATAGTTTTTATGATTTTTCATTGTTTGTGGAAGAAAAAAATTAGGAATCTTGAAGCTTTTTTGTTTATTCATAAATATAAAGTCTTCTTTTATTACAGGAGACATCTTTGGGTGTGACATTTTTTTCCATTCTGGAAAAAGTTCATCTAATGCCTTAGTTTCAAAAACTGCTCCAGATAAAATATGCGCTCCTACTTCTGGCCCTTTTTCTACTATACATACAGATATATCTATATTGTGTTCTTTTGATAGTTGTTTTAATTTTATTGACGATGATAAACCTGCTGGACCTGCTCCAACTATTACTACATCGTATTCCATTTTTTCTCTATCAGTTCTCATTTATTTTTTACTCTTTTTATTATTTATTTATGAGTTCTATAAAATAATCGTAAGTTTCTATATTACCTGCGGCAATTACTGATCTATCGGAGGCAGCTTCTTTTTTATCCCAGGAAGATACTATTCCACCTGCTCCTTCAATTATAGCTGATGCAGCAACAATGTCCCATAACTCTAAGTCTTTTTCAATTACTAAGTCTATAGAGCCTGCAGCACACATAGCATAACCCCAACAATCTGTTCCATGCCTTACATAAAGAACATTATCCGAAACTATGTCATAGATAGATTTATCATTATCTAGAAACATTGCAGGGTCTGTTATAGCGCAAATAGTATTTTCTATAGATTTATATTTTCTAGTTTTTATTTGCCTCTTATTAAGAAAACTACCTTCTTTCCCCCCCCATATCCTATCTTTTGTAATTGGTTGATCTATTAGCCCTAAAATAGGGTTCTTATTATGCATTAATCCTATCATAGAACCAAAAACTGGCAACCCAGCAACAAAAGCTTTTGTTCCATCTATAGGGTCTAAAACCCATACAAATTCTGCATTTTCATTTTCTGACCCTAATTCTTCACCAATTATACCGTGTGAAGGAAATTTTTTATTAATTAATTTTCGCATGATTTTTTCTGCATTTATATCAGACTTAGTAACTATTTGTGGTCTCTTGTTATTTTTTGTTGGTTTCACTTCCCAGTTATCTAATTTTCTAAAACTATTGTTTATTTCGTCATGTATTGAATCAGCTAAATGATGCGAGAACTTTAAAAGTGGTTCAATATTTTTCAATAGTCTATTCCTAATTTAAATTATAATTTTTGGACATTTACATGATAATATAATTATAACAAGCTTTAAGCGAAGGATAATATATTTTTATTAATGTTTATAAATTTTATATAGTATAATTTAGAAAAATAACAACCATGGATAAGTATAATGAATAAAATAAGCCTTTTTACTAAATTATTAGTAATAATATTACTTCTATTAAATATTTCTTGTTCTACTAAAGAAATAAAAGAGACATCTGTAGAGAGAAGTGTTGATGAAATATATAATTCAGCCATGGATTTATTAGAGAATAAAAAATATAAAAAAGCTTCTAGTGAATTTGAAGAAGTAGAAAGACTGCATCCTTATTCAATATGGGCTACCAGGGCTCAATTAATGTCTGCTTATGTTAGCTATAAATTAAATAATTACGATTTAAGTATATCTGCATCAAATAGATATATAGAATTACACCCCGGAGCAAAAGATGTTGATTATGCATATTATTTAATAGCATTATGTTATTATCAAGAAATAAATGATTTTAAAAGAGATCAATCAAATACTACTAAAGCTTTAGATGCTTTTAATAAATTAATAAGAAGGTTTCCCAATTCGGAATACACAAGAGACTCTAAATTAAAACTAGATTTAGTTAAAGATCATCTCGCTGCTAGGGAAATGAATGTTGGAAGAATATATCAAGATTTAGATAATTATATAGCTGCAATAAACAGGTTTAAAACTGTAGTAGATTCATATTCTAAAACTAGCCACTTACCAGAAGCGCTCGCTAGATTAACAGAATTATATTTTGTATTAGGTTTATATGATGAAGCTAAAGTATATGCAGCAGTTTTAGGACATAATTACCCAAATAATAAATGGTATAATTATACTTATACATTATTTACAGATAAAAAAAACAGTTTATTATCTAATAATAATGATATTGAATTAGCCAATACAAATGATACTGATAATAAAGATAGCAGCTCATTTTCAAATATTTTAGATGATTTTATTAGCTTTTTTGATATTGAAGAATATTAGAAATAAGATGTTATGTTATCTTTCTATAAAAAATATAGTTTTAATTGAAAAATTAGAATTAGATTTTGATGAAGGTTTTACAGTGCTCACTGGTGAAACAGGTGCTGGTAAATCAATAATAGTAGATGCCATAAGTTTAATATTAGGAAAGAGGTCTGAAAGGCGTCTGATTAGAAAAGGACAAGATGCAGCAAATGTTACTGCTTTATTTAAACTTCCTCATAACCATATTGCAATAAATTTTGCAAATGAAAATGGATTTATAATTAAAGAAGAGATTATATTAAGAAGACAAATTTTATCTAATGGCAGAAGCCAATGTTTTTTAAACGACGAAGCTATTTCCTTAAGTTTTATGAAGGATATTAGTAGTCTTTTGATAGAAGTGCATGGCCAAAATGATCAGGCAGGACTATTGGATAGTTCTAATCATATTCATATATTAGATGATTGGTATAATCTATTAAAAAACATAAAAATAGTATCAAAAAATTTTTTTATCCTTAAAGAGCATACTAAAAAATATAATCAATATGTTGCTGACTTAAATGACCTTGAAAACAAAAAGAATTATCTTGCAGAAGATCTAGAGGAACTTATTAATTTAGACCTAAAAGATAACGAAATAGACACCTTGATAAGAGACAGAAATTATCTTATGTCTATTGAAAAAATTAGAGAAAGCTTAAATAAAATAAATTATTTTATTCAGGGAGAAGTTGACACAAAGGGTATTTATGAAAATTTAAGTTTAGCTAAAAATCAGGTTTCAACAATAATACCATTAAACATAGAAAAATTTAAAGATTTAGATGAATCAATAGATAGGGCAATGATTGAGCTAAAAGAAGTAGAAATTTCTTTGGAAGGCTGTTTGCATTCAGTAGATGAAAGTAATTTAAGTATAGATGATATTGAAAAAAGAATAACTTTTATCAGACAAGTATCTAGAAAACATAATGTAGAAATTAATGATTTAAATCAGATAAAAAATAAATTAGAAATGCAATTATCTAGTTTATCTAGTAATAAAGCAGATTTAAAAAAGCTAGAGTATGAAATAAAAGCTTTAAGAGAAGCCTATGTTAATGAATCAAAAATGCTATCTAATTTAAGGAGTAAAGCTTCTATAAAGTTAGCTCAAGCTGTAAATAAGGAATTCCCTATTTTAAAATTAGATAATGCAATTTTTAAAATAATTATTAACTTGTTAGATGAAAGTAATTGGAATTCTAATGGCATAGATAACGTTGTCTTTCAAATTGAAACTAATAGAGGTGCTGGATTTGAATCTATTGAAAAAATAGCTTCAGGAGGTGAGTTATCTAGAATAATGTTAGCTATTAAGGTTTCATTATCTTCTGATAACACGGATTTTAGCAATAAAAAAACATTAATATTTGATGAAGTTGATACCGGAGTAGGTGGTGCAGTTGCGGACGCTATTGGTAAAAGGTTATTATTATTAGGTAGAAGTAATCAAGTATTAGCTGTTACCCACCATCCTCAAGTTGCAGCCATATCTAATCATCATTTTAAAGTCAACAAAAGTACAAATAATAGTTTTACAACTACAAGTATAAATAATTTAGAATTTAAAGACCGTATAGAAGAAGTTGCTAGAATGTTATCAGGAGAAAAAATTACTGATGCAGCTAGAAATGCAGCGGAAAGCTTGTTCCTAAATAATAAGAACCTTTGAATTAAATTAAGTAGGATTATTTGATGAATAATGAAGAAGTTATTAAAGAATTAAAGAACTTAGCATCTCAAATAGAGTATCATGATAATTTATATTACAATAAAGATTTACCAGAAATTTCTGATGCTGATTATGATAAAATCAGAATTAAAAATAAAAATATTGAAACTCAATTTCCAGAGTTAATATTAGCAAATAGTCCCTCTAAAAGAGTTGGTAGCGTATTAACGTCAAATTTAAAAAAAATTACTCATGAAGTTCCAATGTTATCTCTAGGCAATACATTTACTAGTAAAGAAGTTGAAGAATTTATTAATAAAACACGTAGGTTTTTAAAAATTAATCAAGATGAAAACATGGAGTTTGTAGCAGAACCAAAAATTGATGGTCTATCAGCTACGCTGTTATATAAAAATGGTAAGCTTGTTCAGGGTGCAACAAGAGGTGACGGTAAACAAGGAGAAAATATTACTGAAAATATTAAGACTATTCAGGATATCCCAAAAAATCTGCAAGGAAATTACCCTTCAGAAATAGAAATTAGAGGTGAAATTTATATTTCTAATTCAGAATTTGAAAGAATTAATAGTCTCAGAATAAAAAATTCTTTACCTGTATTTGCAAACCCTAGAAACGCAGCTGCTGGATCTGTAAGACAGCTAGACCCTAAAATTACAGAATCTAGAAAGTTAGGTTTTTTTGCGTATAGTTGGGGGTTAATGTCATCACCTATTGGTGAAAGCTTGATGGAAGTTAGAGAGAATATTAAGAAAATTGGGTTTAATTTAAATCATCCAGTCAAACTATGTTTAAATCTTTATGAAATGCTTAAGTTTTATGAAGATATTTATCAAAATAGATCTAATTTAGATTTTGATATTGATGGTATCGTTTATAAATTAAACAATTTAAGTTACTATGATAGATTAGGGGCAACAGAGCATTCACCTAGATATGCTGTATCTCACAAATTTCCTCCTGAAACAGGTTTAACTATTCTTAATGATGTTAAATTCCAAGTAGGCAGAACAGGTGCTATTACTCCTGTAGCTGAATTACAACCCCTAACTATTGGCGGTGTGCGTATACAAAGAGCTAGTCTTCATAACACAGATGAAATAAATAGACTGGGAATTGTCATTGGAGATACTGTTTCTCTCAAAAGAGCAGGAGATGTCATTCCTCAAGTAATAAATTATATACCTAATTTAAGGCCTAAAAATTATAAAAAAATTTCTTTCCCAATTTATTGCCCGTCCTGTAACAGTCTTTTAAAAAGAGAAAAAAATGAGGCTATTATTAGGTGTATTAACGCAACTGAATGTAGTGAACAAATAAAAGGTCAATTAATACATTTTGTTTCAAGAAATGCTTTTAATATAGAAGGGCTTGGTGAAAAACAAATAATTGAATTATTCGATAGAAATATTATTAAAGGGCCTGAAGATATCTTTTTAATAAACCAGGATATGGAAAAAGAAATAAAAGAAAAAATATTAGGTTTGTCTGGATGGGGGCCTTTATCATTATCTAATTTAATAAAGTCTATTAATAACTCAAAAAACCAACCTATTGAAAAAGTAATATATTCTCTAGGTATCAGGCATGTAGGGCAAGGAACAGCTAAACTTATTTCTAAAAATTATAAATCTTCAGATGATTTAATTAATAAGATTAAAAATTTAGAGATAAATATAAAAAAAGAAGAATTTATTGAAGAGCTAAGATCAGTTAATGGGATAGGAGACAAGGCAATATTTGCATTGGTTTCTTATTTTTTAATTAATAGAACCCAATTTTTTAATTTAATAGGTTTTTTAAATATTAGCACCCCTGTTTCAGTAAAAAATAATATGCATTATTTGTATGGCAAGAGATTGGTTTTTTCAGGAACATTTGAACATTTATCTAGAACTGAAATTAAAAATAAAGCTGAAATTGTTGGTGCACTAATTTCAAGCCAAGTATCAAGTAAAACAGATATATTAGTGGTAGGTTTAAATCCAGGTTCTAAATTTTCTAAAGCTAAGAAGCTTCATATTGATATTATTAATGAAGAAAGCTTTTTATCATATTTTAATGAGTAGCCATTGTAAAAGGTTTGCAAACTTTTTTTAACCATTTTTTTATATTACCTTCTAGGTAAACAGATATATATTTATATACAGATTCATTATAATCATTTAACCAATTAATTTCTTCATATGTAAGAAATTTGTAGTTTATTAAATTTGTATCTATAGGTGCTAATGTTAAGGGTTTAAAACACAACATATTTTTATTTTTTTTGTCATTTAATTTAGTAACGACCATTAAATTTTCTATTCTAATACCATATTTTTTTTCTAAATAAAAACCTGGTTCATTTGAAGTAATCATTCCTGGTACTAGAATGGTTGTTGAGCCTTTCGATATTCGATGTGGTCCCTCATGGACATTTAAACAAGATCCTACTCCGTGTCCCGTTCCATGGCCATAATTCATATCATATTTCCATAAAGGAGATCTAGTTAACAGATCTAATTCATTACCAGTTATTCCATAAGGAAATACTGCACTTGCAAGGGCTATGTGAGCTTTTAAAACTATAGTAAAGTGTTTTTTCATTAGGGCAGTTGGGTTGCCAATAGCTATAGTTCTTGTAACGTCAGTTGTACCCTCTAAATATTGTCCACCACTATCGCATAAATAAAGGCTGTTGCCTTTAATATTTTTACTACTTTGGTTAGTCACTCTATAATGAACTATTGCGCCATTACTAGCGAATCCACTTATGGTTTCAAAAGAAGTGCAAATAAAGTTTTTTTGCTGAGATCTAAGTTGGTCTACTTTATTAGAGAAAAGCATTTCAGAATGATTAGAATTATTTGAATTACATATCCAATATAAAAATTTTGATAAAGCAACACCATCTTTTTTATGAGCTTTGATGCTGCCTCTTATTTCGACTTTATTTTTAATAGCTTTCATTAACTCAATAGGACAGTTTTGCTCTATTATATTATTATTATTTGCCTTAAGAATTTCATTAGCAAACACATAAGAGGTTTTATCAGGGTCAATTAATATTTTATTTTTATTTTTTGCAATTTTATTTATTTCGTAAAGCAATTTATTTTCTGGATAAATTTTTATATCTATAATTTCTTTTTTTAAATAATTTTTTATTTCTGGATTTATACGTGATTCATCAATAAATAAGAATAATTTTTTATTTCTAAAAATAATTGCTCTAGTTAAAATAATAGGGGTATGCTTTAAGTCTGCCCCTCTAATATTTAGCAGCCAAGCAATAGCATCAGGTTGCGTAATTAAATAACTATCCACATTTAATGATTTTAATTTTAGGCACAAATTTTGAATTTTTTCTGAAGTACTTATCCCAGCATATTTTATTATATGCTTTTTTATTTCTGACTTTGGCGCATTCTCTCTATTAGAAACCCAAATTAAGTCTATAGGATTTTGTTTTAATGAAACAAATTTAAGGTTATATTTGCTTCCAATAAATAATAAATATTTTATTTTTGATAATGAATGAAGCCATGGATCAAAGGCTATATTTTTCAGTATTTTTAAATTATTTTTTATATAATCAATCAAGGATTCTTCTGAAGATAAAGTCACTTTAATATTAGTATTTTTGGTCTCATTGATAGCTTGTATAGTATAGCGACTATCAACAAAAATAATTGCCGACTTACGTAAAATAAGTATTTCTCCAGCAGACCCAGAAAACCCACTAATCCATTCTAGTCGTGAATCTGATTCAGGGACATACTCACCAAGATAACTATCTGATCTAGGTTGTATAAAACCATCAAGATTATTTTCTTTTAGAAATGATTGAATAGATCTAATTCTATCCTGTATATCAATATTAGTATTCATAATAGTTATATATAAAGTATTTAAGCAGTTATTGTATAAATATTTTATTTTTAATTATAAATTATGAAAAATATCTTATCGCTATGATTAATATTCATAGCTGCATTACCAGATAAGAGGTCAAATTACTATATAAACGGCTGAGATATGCTTTTTTAGTTATTAAAAGCAGTTAAGCTATGCGATTAATGCATATCAAAAGCTCTAAATAAATGTTAGTAAATAATATATTTTATTTGTATATAATGGTCATAGGTAATAATAATTTGGTATTTCCTCCCCCTTGATGATTATTCATCTCCATATTATCAAATTATTATTAGTAAAATAGCAGCTTGGTTTTTCCTCCCCATAAGATTCCCAAGCTGCTATTTAATATAATTAAGGAAATTAAATGAAGTATGAAGGTTTTAAAGAATCAAATTTTATTAAAATAAAAAACTCTAATTTAAGTAATTTTATTGAATTTAAATATGGCATTGAACAATATAATATTGGTAAAAATATTCATGCTGCATTTATTAGAAAAAGTATAAAATTGGTTTTTAATAATATTTTTAATATTCATGTCTCAAATATTTATTATAATAATAAAAAAAATTTTTCATCTATATACGCTAAAGATTGGTGGAATTTTTAAATCAAGCTTTTTTAAGTAAAAGCGTGGACCAATTATTTTTATTATATTGTAGTTCTAAAACTAATCCCATTGATCTTAATTTATTTAGAATCATAAAAATTTGTGAATGTAATATTCCTGAAATAATTACTCGCCCTTTTGGTTTTAATTTTTTATTAATTAAATAAGAATTTTTTAGTATTGGCAGTGCTAAAATATTAATAGTTATAAGGTCATATTTTTTCTTTTGAGTTATATTTAGCCCATTACCTTTTTTTATATTAAGTTTGTTATGTAAAAGGTTCACCTTAGCATTATAAATTGAGGTTTTTACGGCAAGCAAATCTATATCTATAAGCTCTATATTCTTATTCCATAGCTTAGCCATTACAATTCCCAGAATACCTGAACCACTTCCAATATCTATTATATCCTTTTTTTTTATATTTTTATACGAATTTATTTTGTTTATTATAAATATAATACCTTCAGTTGTTGGATGGTGACCTGTTCCAAAGCCTGCAGCTGCTGGAATAATTATATTTTTAGTAATATTGTATTTTAAATTATTTTTTTTTTCTGTAAATATGAATCTCCCTATACGAATTGGATTTAGCATTTTATTATTTTGTAATTTAAATGTCTCATTTTTTATTTTTAATAAAACTAAAACATTAGTATTTATTTGATATGTTGATAAATATTTTTTAATTAAATTAATATTAGGCTTGCTTGTAAAAAAAATATTTGAATTAAATAATTTTGGCTTTAAAGTATTTAAATTATTTTCAGCATCAATGGAAGAAATGCTTGCATTTAAAGATAAAAAATATTCTTCTACCTCTTCTCTATATTTATCTTTTAATTTTAATTTTAATACCCATGTGTGTTCCATGATTAAATGATACTTACTAAATTTTTTCTATAAAACTTAAGAGTAATTTTTTTTGTCCTGCTTTTTCAAAATTTATTGTAACTTTATCTCCATCTATTTCTGCTACTTTTCCATAACCAAATTTTTGATGGAAAACCCTTTCCATTAATTTGAATTCATTAATTTCATCAAAGCTTTCATAATTTAATATATTTTTTTTGTTACTATTTGCTTTTATCCATCCTGAGGCTATAGAAGAATTATTACTAAAATTTTTAGCATATGAAGAAAACTTATTAATATTTTTTTCTGGAAGCTCATCTAGAAATCTTGAGGGTATGCAATCTATCCATTGACCATGCGTTAATCTAGAATTTGCATTAAATATCCATACATCATTTTTTGCACGCGTTATACCTACATATGCTAGCCTTCTTTCTTCTTCTAGCCCGCTTTCTCCGCTTTCATCTATTGATCTTTGGTTGGGAAATAGCCCTTCTTCCCAACCAGGCAAAAAAACTAATGGAAATTCTAATCCTTTTGCAGCGTGTAAAGTCATTATTTTTGCTGTTTCTATGTTTTGATTATTTGAGGCATCCATTACTAATTGTATATGTTCTAAGAAATTTGCTAATGCATCGAATTCATTTATAGCATTTACTAATTCTTTCAAATTATCTAGCCTGCCTGGTGCTTCTATTGAACGGTCTTTCTTAAGCATTTCAACATAGCCTGATTCTTCTAAAATAATTTCAACTAAATCACCTAGTTTATTTTTACTTACATCTATTCTCCATTTATCTAAATTTTTTGCAAACAATCTTATTGAGGAAGCGGCCTTAGTTGATAATTCGTCAGTCTCTGCTAATTTTCTTGCAGCCATTTCTAAACTTAATTTACTTGATCTAGAATATTGCTCTATATTTCTTATCGTCTTTTCTCCCAAACCTCTTTTAGGCTTATTAATTACTCTTTCAAAAGCTAATTGATCATCAGGTGAATTGACTAATCTTAAATAAGCTATAGCATCTCTAATTTCAGCTCTTTCATAAAACCTTAATCCTCCTACTACTTGATAAGGCAAACCTATTTTTAGAAACCTTTCTTCGAAAGTCCTTGTTTGGAAACCAGCCCGTACTAGAATTGCAACATCATTTATACTATTATTTTTTCTTTGATAAGACTCAATTTCATCACTTATTGCTTGGGCTTCTTCTCTTCCATCATAGACAGTTCTAATATTAATTGTATTCCCCATATCTCCTTCAGTCCATAAAGTTTTTCCTAATCTATTCTGATTTTTTGCAATTAAATGTGAAGCAGCAGCGAGAATGTTTCCAGTAGAACGGTAATTTCTTTCTAGCCGAACTATTTTTGTATTATTAAAATCTTTTTCAAAATTTAATATATTATTAACATCAGCACCTCTCCATGAATAAATAGATTGGTCATCATCACCTACTGCACATAAGTTTTTATGGTTTTCTGCTAGAGTCTTTAACCAATAATATTGAGAAGCATTTGTGTCTTGAAATTCATCTACTAAAATATATTTAAATTTATTTTGATAGAGTTTCTTAATATCAGGTTTAGTTTTAAAAATAGTGATTACATGTAATAAAAGATCACCAAAATCAGCAGCATTAAGAGTTATTAAACGCTCTTGATAGTATTGATATAATTTTACAGCTTGGTTATTAGCAAAATCTGTTCCATTATGATGGGAATTTTTTACATTTATAGGGTTTAGACCCATATCTTTCCATCTTTGAATTATCGACAGTAAACTTCTAGCTGGCCAACGTTTTTCATCTATATTTTCAGCAGATAGTATTTGTTTAATTAATCTTATTTGATCATCCGTATCTATAATTGTAAAAGTCGTTTTTAGATTAACTAATTCTGCATTGGACCTCAGAATGCGAGCTGCTAAGGAGTGAAAAGTTCCTAGCCACCAACCTGCAATAGAGCTCCCAACCATATTTTCTACTCTTATTCTCATTTCATTTGCTGCTTTATTTGTAAAAGTTACAGTGAGAATTTCTGAAGGGTGAGCAATATTTTTATATAATATATTAGAAAGCCTAGTTGTAAGAACTTTTGTTTTTCCTGTACCGGCTCCTGCCAATACTAAAAGAGGACCATTGACTGTTTCTACAGCGTCTCTTTGCTCTCTATTTAGTTCAGAAAGATAATTATTTTTAGAAATTGTCATAATTTACCATATTATATTGCAGACCAACCACCATCTAGCATTAAAGTATGTCCAGTTACAATTGAAGACGCATCAGATGCTAGGTATAAAATGCCACCAGCCATTTCAGAAACTTCAGCTAACCTTTTTAAAGGAGTTCTTTCTATAATATGGTTTAATTTTTCTTTATCCGCATTTAATTGTTTTACTAGTCTTGTTTTGGTATATGTAGGCCCAATAGAATTAACTCTTATTCCTCTTGATCCCCATTCATTAGCAAGGGATCTAGTAAGGTTTACCAGTCCTCCTTTAGAGGCATGGTAAGGAGAATTAGGAGCTGGTCCTCCCCCTGTAACCCCCATTATAGAAGAAATATTAATAATAGATCCTTTTTTATTTTTAAGCATATAGTTTGCAGCTGTTCTACAACAAATAAAGGCACTTGTTAGATTTAATTTAATTATATTTTCAAAATCTTCTGTTTTCATTTCTTCTGCTGGGCTTCTATTAGCTGTTCCAGCATTATTTATTAAGATATCTATTGACCCAAAGTATGAAGCGGTTTCTCTAAAAACTGTAATAATATTTTCTTCATTTGTAATATCTAATTCCCATGCCTTTGCCTCAATACCTGCATCAATTAATTCTTTTTCTAATATTTTTGCGGACTTAAAATCTTTATCAGTAATGGCTATTTTTCCTCCTGCTTTTCCGCATGCAATTGCAGCAACTCTTCCTATTCCATGAGCTGAACCAGTTATTAAAGTAGTAGTATTTTTTAAGCTAAAAAGATTTAACACATCAAAGTTTTTAGCAGAAGGCATTAAAAAACCTGTTTCCTGATCAGTAGTTTCATCATTTATCATTTTGTTTACCCTATGTATTATTAAAATTTTCTATATTTAAGATATGCTTCTTTAGGGTCCACCCCATTTAGTATAGCATCACGCATTTTATTTTCTGATCTTAAGTCTTCTTTAGCTTTATTTATAACTTTAAAAATAATATTTTTTGGAATTATTACTATTCCATCCTCATCAGCTATAATATAATCACCAGTATTTATATTAACCTCTCCAATCTTAATAGATGCCCCCATCTCATTAACCACCCATCGACCAGCAACATCTTTAGGTGTGTTATACCTGCAATAAATCGGAAGTTTTATCTCTGATTTTATTCTTGTTACATCTCTACATCCAGCATCTGTAATATAGCCTCTAACACCTTTTAGTTTTAAAGCTTCCGCTGAAAGTTCTCCCATTAATGCAATAGAATTATTATTTGGTTGGCAGACTATTACAGAATTTTTTTCTGCATTAGACAAAAAATTTGTCCAAGATAATAAAGTTTCATCTATATCCGCATCAGGCTTAAGCTTTCCTGATAAAGTCCATATCTTTCCTGCAACTTTATTTTCATATAAAAGAGGTTTTATTTCATGAGGTAGTGTTTGATTTAATAAGTTTTCTGTTCTAAGCGCATCATGAATTATAGAAGAGTTTAATAATAATAATTCTTCTATAATTTGATCTTCATTTAACATA
>CAWVYV010000010.1:0-15332 GCA_963934475.1 uncultured Alphaproteobacteria bacterium
TCAAATTATGAAATGGAGTTGTTTTTATGAATTTAAAATTTAGTGAAGAAGATTTAAAGTTTAAAAAAGAAGTAAAAGACTTTATAGATAAAAATTTAGATAAAAATACTCAAAAAAAAATAGATCTTGGCCAACATTTACATAAAGAAGAATTAGTTGTTTGGCAAAAAAAATTAGAAGAAAAAGGTTGGTTGGCGCCAAATTGGCCAAAAGAATATGGTGGTACAGAGTGGAGTGTTACTCAAAGGTATATTTTTGATGAAGAATGTGGTGCTGCCTCAGCTCCATCAGCACTACCTTTTGGAGTAACTATGGTTGCTCCAGTAATTATAAAGTTTGGTACTAAAGAGCAAAAAGATTTTTATTTACCTAAAATATATTCTAGTGAACATTGGTGGTGTCAAGGTTATTCAGAACCAGGTTCTGGCTCTGACCTTGCTTCATTAACTACTAAAGCTGAAAAGGTAGATGATGGATATATTATTAATGGAACAAAAACATGGACCACATTTGCGCAGCATGCAGACATGATGTTTCTTCTAGTTAGAACTAATAATGACTGTAAGCCACAAGAAGGGATATCTTTTATGTTATTAGATATGAAGTCTCCAGGCGTATCAGTTAAGCCTATTATTACTTTAGATGGTGGTCATGAAGTTAATATGGTTTATTTAGAGAATGTTAAAGTCTTAAAAGAAAATTTAATATTTGAGGAGAATAAAGGTTGGACTGTAGCTAAGTATTTGTTAGGGCATGAAAGAACATCTATAGCCGCAGTATCTAGGTCAAAAAAAGCACTAGCAAAAGTAAAAAATATTGCAAAATTAAATATAAATGGAGATAAAAGTTTAAGAGACGATAATAGGTTTATGGATAAAGTAACTAAATGTGATGTAAGGTTACAAGCTTTAGAATATGCTGAATTGAAGGGGATTTCAGATGATGTTAAAGGTATTCCTCCGGGCCCAGAAGCTTCTATGCTAAAAATAAGAGGTTCTGAAATCCAGCAAGAAATAACAGAGTTAGTTCTTGAGGCTAGTGGTTATTATGCTTATGCTTATCAGCCCAATGTATTGGAAAAAGGTAATAATGAACCTTTAATAGGTCCTGAATGGAGTTCTTTTGCTGCTCCAAAATATTTCAATACAAGAAAAACTACGATTTATGGTGGTTCTAATGAAATTCAAAAAAATATATTAGCTAAAATGTTGCTTGAATTATAATAAATAAATAGAGGAAATTATTGTGGACTTATCTCTTACAGAAGACCAAGAGTTGATAAAAAACTCTGTAGATAAATTTATTTTAGAATCTTATGACTCTGATACTAGAAGAAAGACAATAAAAAATAATATTGGTTCAGATTTATCAGTATGGAAAAATTTTTCTGAATTAGGCTGGTTATCTTTACCTTTTTCTGAAGAAGATGGAGGCTTTGGAGGAGGCTTAGTAGATATGATGATCTTAATGCGATCTTTTGGAAGAGGCTTAGTTATAGAGCCTTTTATTTCTACGGTTATTATGAGTGGGGCTATATTGTCTGCATGCCCTAAAGGTCTTATTAGAAATAATGTTATAGAAAAAATTATATCAGGGGATGCCAAAGTTTCTTTTGCACATTCTGAGCCACGTTCTAGGTTTAATCTTTCTGATATTAGCACAACAGCTAGTTTAGTAAATAATGAGTGGATTATTAATGGTCATAAATGTGTTGTTTTTGGTGGGGCACAAGCAGATTATATTTTATTAGCTGCTAGAACAAACGGTGATAGATACGAAAAAGAAGGTATATCAATATTTTTGTTAGATAAAAATGTTTCTGGTTTAAATATACAAGATTATCCTACTGTTGATGGTTTTAAAGCAGCAGAAATACATCTTAATAATGTAAAGCTTCCAAAAGAAAATCTTATTAGTATAGAAAATAAATCTTATAAAGTTATAGAGTCTGCTGTAAATAAAACTTTAGTAGCCATAGCGGCTGAGTCATCGGGTATAATGGAAAAAATGTATGAGATGACATTGGAATATATAAAAACAAGAAAACAGTTTGGTGTAGCAATTGGTAAATTCCAAGCCATTCAACATAGAGCTGTAGAGATGTTAATATTAAGTGATGAAATGAATTCTCTCTCTTCTATGGCAGCATTAAAAGGGATTGATAATATAGCTGCACTTAAGTCTGTATATGCTTCAAAAATACATATCGGAACAGGGGGAAGAACACTAGCTGAAGAGTCTATTCAAATGCATGGTGGTATGGGAGTAACTGAAGAAATGCAAATTGGCCAATACTTTAAGAGGCTTATTATGTTGGATACGTTTTTAGGAAATTCTGATTATTATTTAGACCTTTATTCAAATCTAGATTAATATAATAATCTATGCAGCTTAATAATAATAAATTTTATAGATTTCCAATGAATAAAAATGTTGGTTGTATTGGTATTATTTTAGGATTGTTAGTAATCTCAATTTTATTAATTATATTCTTTTTTATAGGTATATGGGTTTTAGGGTTTATAGCCTTATTTTATATGTATAGATTTTTAAAAGGTAAATTTAAGAATAAAGTTTATAATAAAACTGATAATAGTAATAGTAATAGTAACGGTAGTAGTAATACTAAAGATAATGTAACTGAAGCTGAATATATAGATGTTTCAAGAGATAGTGATGAAAATAAAGATTAATTATTAAGTTCTATATAAATAGACTCATCTTTAGCATTTAATTCAATTATTTTTTTTTTAGTTTCTATTATAAAATAATCATCGCCATTTATATATATATAATGCGAGCTCAGATTAGGAAAAATTTTATTAATATTTTTTGAAATGCTGCCTAATAAAAACCGACTCGAAGTTGATGAAGCTTTATTTAAAAGAGAAATTTTATATGTAAAATTTTTGTATAGAAATTGTAATCTATGCATTTCTTCCATTAATATTATATTTTTTATATCAATAAAATAGCTAATGATCATAATAGGTTCTTTGAAACCTGTTAGTAATAGTTCACGTATTATGTTTAATGTTTTGATAGTATGACTGTCTTTTGATAAAAATAAAGTAGGTGAATTCATAAATATTGGAATATTATTTTCTAGAAAAGGTCCCTTTATGGTTATTATTTCACCAGCTAGTAAGTTTTTATTTAAATAGTTATTAGTAATTAGATTTTTACTATTTTTTACATATAAAGTTATTGTTCCTTCATGTAGTAAATTATCTCCATTATAATTATTAAATATATAATACTTGTCACTAACATCCATGCCAGGAATTATTATTTCCATATATGATAATTGATTTGGGCTGGCTGCAAATCTTTTTGAAACAGAAATACATATTAATTTTATTTCTTGTGTAATTTGTTTTACTGAAAGTATTTCAGAAATAAGTTCTTTTGGTTTGCCAACTATTATTTGATTTGCAACAGGAGACAGCATTTCTAGTTCCAATAAGTCTGATGCAGCTTCTGCTTGGCAGGTTAATATAATATTATTTTCTATATCAGATTCTGTTAAAACATGATTTATTTTAGTATTTAAATTTACTTTTCCTTTTATAATTTTAGCTTTACATGTTCCGCATACGCCAGATCTACAGCTAAAAGGTAATTTGATATTTTTAGCTAAAGAAGCTTGTATAATATTTTTGTCTCTTTCTATATTATAATTAAGTTTATATTTAGGTATTATAATATTTGTTAATGATTTAATCATATTTTTTCCATTTTATAGAGCATCCTATACTAGGGTTATTAAATGGAATATTTTTATTTTCAGATACTGCAACCATTGAATTAAATAATTCGCGATCTTCACATTTAATTTTATTCATATTAGAGTTATCTAACCTTCCTCTAAATTTTAATTTTAAACTTTTATCAAATCCAAAAAAATCTGGTGTACATACTGCATCATAAGATTTAGCAACTTCTTGTGTTGCATCGTAAAGGTAAGGTATTGTAAGCTTATTAGATATAGAGAAATCTATCATTTTATTAAAGCTATCTTCAGGATAATAATTTACATCATTAGGCATAATTGCAACGGAAGAAACACCATATTTTTTTAAGTCATTAGTATCTCTAACTAATTTTTGTATTATAGATTTAACATATGGACAATGATTACATATAAAACAAACTAATGTCCCATTAATACCCTTAACTTCATCTAAACTAATAATTTTTTTATCAATATTCAATAGTTTAAAATTAGGTGCTATAAAATTTTTACTTATAGTATTTGAATTAGTTAGCATTATTTATCCTTATAATTACAAATATATATAAATTAAAAGAAGTATTTTTTCATTAAATACTTGAAACTATTCCTTAGGAAGCCTATTTATGTGCAATAATTTTTAATTTGGGGGGTTTCAACTACATGTCTGTATTGATTGAAGTTGATAAGTTAACTAAAAGTTTTGGTCCATTTATAGCTGTTGATAATATAAGTTTTTCTCTTAAAAGAGGAGAGGTGCTAGGGTTTCTCGGTCCTAATGGGGCAGGGAAGACTACTACTATGCGTATGATAACTGGATTCTTAGCTCCTACTAAAGGTAAAATTTCTGTTTGCGGGAATGATGTAGCAGAAAACCCTATAGAAATTAAAGAAAAAATTGGTTATGTTCCTGAAGGAGCTCCTTTATATGGTGAAATGACCGTTATGAACTTTCTAAAATTTATTGCGGATGTGAGAAAAATACCTAAAAATAAAGTTGATAATGCTATTCATAATGCTATTAAAAAATTAGGGTTAGAGCTTGTACTTTACCAGCAGGTAGAAACATTATCTAAGGGCTATAAGAGAAGAGTGGGCTTATCACAAGCAATTATTCACGATCCTGACGTTTTAATCTTAGATGAACCTACAGATGGCTTAGACCCAAACCAAAAGCATGAAGTTCGTAAGCTTATTAAGGAAATGGCATCTACTAAAGCTATTATTATTTCTACTCATATTCTTGAAGAAGTTGATGCTGTCTGTACCAGAGCGATGATAATTGCAAATGGAAGAATGGTGGTTGATAAAACTCCAAAAGATTTACTATTAGGAGCTCCTAAAGGAGCATCATTAGATGATGTGTTTAGAACTCTTACAATAGGTAATTTAGGAGAGAAAAAATAATGAATACTATGCTTTCAATTACTAAAAGAGAAGTGTATGGGTATTTTGCAACACCGGTTGCCTATGTCTTTATTGTAATTTTTCTTATAATGTCAGGTTTATTTACTTTTTATATGGGTGGTTTTTTTGAAAGAGGACAAGCTGACCTAACATCATTTTTTGACTGGCATCCTTGGTTATACTTATTTTTAATACCTGCAATTTCTATGAGATTATGGGCAGAGGAAAGAAGAAACGGTACAATTGAATTGCTAATGACATTGCCTATTAGTGTTACACAAGCAGTTTTAGGAAAATTTTTAGCTGCTTGGATCTTTACTGCTATATCATTAATTTTAACTTTTCCTATGTGGCTAACTGTTAACTATTTAGGTAACCCAGATAATGGAACTATAATAGCTAGTTATTTAGGAAGTCTACTAATGGCAGGAGGTTATCTTGCAATTGGATCATGTATTTCCTCTTTAACAAAAAATCAGGTTATTGCATTTGTTGTTACAATTGCTGTTTGTTTTTTATTCACAGTAAGTGGTATGCCTATAGTGCTTAACTTTTTTTCAGGTTGGACCCCACAAGCACTTTTAGACACAATAGCTGCTTTTAGTTTTGTCACGAATTTTACAGATTTAACAAAAGGAGTAATAGATATAAGAAATATTATATACTTCTTTTCTTTAATAGTTGCTGCTTTAACATTAAATGTAATTTCTATTAATTCTAAGAAAGGAATATAGTTTATGTTTCTATCTTATTTTAAAAATAATAAGGCATCTCCAGCACTTATAGTTAATATAGTAATTATTTCTGTTATAGTTTTATTTATTTCAATTAATACTTTAAGCAACCAATTGTTTTCAGGGGCAAGGTTAGATTTGACTCAAAATAACCTTTATACTTTAAATAAAGGTACTTTTAAAATTTTAGAAACAGTTAAAGAGCCTATAACGCTTAGATTATTTTTTTCAGATAAGCTAAGTAGAGATATAGCACCAATGAGGGAATATGGGCAGAGAGTTAGAGAGCTAGTTGAAGAATATGCCGTAAGGTCTAATGGTATGATTAAGCTTGAAAGAATAGATCCAGAACCATTCACTAATAATGAAGATTTAGCAATACTATATGGTTTGCAAGGAATGCAAGTCTCTCAAGCTGGAGAAAAATTTTATTTTGGACTAGTAGCAACAAACTCTACAGATGATATATCCATAATTCCATTTTTTGAACAAAATAGAGAAACCTATTTAGAATATGATTTAACCAGAATTATTAATGATTTAGCAAACCCTAAAAAAAAGAAATTAGGTTTAATTACTACACTTCCAATAAACGGTGGGTTGGCATATCCTGATGCTCCCGCTTCAGAGTATGTAGCTCCTTGGGAAATATATAATAGATTAAGTGAAGTTTTTGAGATTATAACAATACCAAAAGGCACAAGCAAAATTGCTGATGATATTGATTTATTAATGGTTGTTCACCCAAAAGATATTTCTACTCAAACAAAATATGCAATAGATCAGCATGTTCTTTCAGGTAAAGGTGCATTATTTTTTGTTGATCCTTACTCTGAAGTGGAAAGAAATGCATTACCTATAAAAGATAGAAGAACTTATATACCTGGATCAAATTTAAATGACTTGTTTAAAAGTTATGGTGCATATGTGGAACCAGGGATGATAGTAGGTGATAGATTATCAGGGAGAAAGGTTACTATAGGAAGGTCACAAAATTCTAGAGTTGTAACATATGTTTTATGGATTGCTTTAGGTAAAGATTTAATGAATCCTAATAACCCAATTACTAATGAATTAGAATCTGTTTTAACAAATACTTCTGGTGGAATATCTAGAACAAAAGATGCAAAATCAAAATTTGAAATATTATACAGTTCAACTGATGATTCTATGTTTATAGAAAGGTTTAAAATTCAATTTAGACCAGATCCCACTTTACTTTTATCAGAGTTTGTTTCTGATGAAAAAAATAAACCATTAGCAGTAAACCTAATAGGTGAATTTAAGTCTGCATTTGTAGGCGGACCCCCAAATTTAGATGACGGAAGCGTAGCTCCAGATAACCCATCTCATATAACTAGTACAAAAAATGGAAATATATTAATTTTTGCAGATACAGATATTCTTTCAAATACTCTCTGGACGCAAAAGCAAGATAATTATGGAAAAGAAGAATTTACACCTATTGCAGATAATGGTTCTTTAATAATAAATGCAGTAGAATATTTATCTGGTGGAGGTGAGTTAATAAGTTTAAGAACAAGAGGAACATCAAACCGTCCATTTATCGTAGTTGAAAAATTACAAAAACAGGCTGAAACCGCATATAGAGAAACAGAAAAGAGTTTACAAAACGATCTGAAGATAACAGAAGATAAATTGCGTGATATACAAAGAGGTGCTTCTATAGCAACTCAAGATGGAGCTCCAATATTATCAAAAGAGCAAGCTGATACATTACAACAATTTAAAGAAAAAATTATTAATATAAGAAAAAAATTAAGAGATGTGCAAAGAGATTTAAAAGTTGATATAGAGAAATTAGGCTTAATGCTTAAGTTATATAATATATGGGTAATGCCTATATTAGTATCAATCTCCGCAGTATTAGCTTTTATAGTAAGAAGAAGAAAAAGAATTAATCACTTAGCTAGCATGAGAAATAAATAACGAAGGAAGATAAATAATGAGGCAGTCAAATGCTTATAAAATAATATTTTTATCTATTATGATGTTGGCCATTACAATTTTGGTTAGTATTTATAGAGATTCTGAGAACAGAAGAGTAGAAGGAGAAAGGTTTTTATTTCCTAATTTAAGTGTTTCTACTGATAAAAATAGTTTAGAACTATTAAATAATATTGCTGAAATAAAAGTAGTAAATGATAATAATGAATTTATAATTAAAAGAAATGAAGATAATTGGTTTCTTCCAAATCTAGCAAACTATCCTGTTCCTTTAGATAAAATAAAAAGAGTTATTGTCGGTATAGCGCAATTAGAAACTATAGAACCAAAAACTAAAAATCCTGCCTTACATGGTGAGCTTGATCTTAATAGTGAAATAAGTAAAATAAATAATTCTAGTAAAGTAACATTAGTTAATGATAATAACGAAGAAATTGCAGCAATTTTAATTGGAAAAGATTCTAAATTAGGTAACGAAACACGTTATGTTAGAAGACCTAATAATGACCAGTCCTGGTTGGTATGGAGAAATTTTGATGTACCATTAAATGAAATAGATTGGTTAGACGATTCACTTTTTTCTATGAGTAGAGGAAGAGTAGCAGATATAGAAATTACCCATCCTGATGGACATGTAGTCTTTATTAAACGAGATAGCTATGCAGAACAATATTTTAAAATACAAAACCTAGATGAAAATACTTTGCCAATCAATCCATATATAGGTAATCAAATTGGAAGTGCATTAGATAATATATCTTTAGTTAATATTAATTTAAAATCAGATGTTGCTTTTGATAATGCTGTTAAAATTGTATACACAACATTTGATGGTTTAAAATTAACTATTAATAATCAAACTATTAATGGAGTTAACTGGATCTCATTTATTGCAAAGTCTGATAAAAGTTTACGTAGAGAGCTTCCAAAAGATGGTCCTGTAAATGTTGGTTTGCCAGAAATGGATTCCTTTATTAAAGTAGAAGAAGAAGTGATTAAATTGAATAAAAAACTAAGTAATTGGGTGTTTACACTTAAAAACGAAAAACATTCGATATTAAAGAGTAGAATTGAAGATCTTACGAAGAAGAAAGATTTAGTGAAAAAACAATAAGCTACTCTCCATCGAATTGCATTAACGAGTAAACATTGTAATTTTTATCTCTTAATTTATTTGCTCCACCTAAGTCAGGCAAGTCAATTAAGAATGAATATTCATAAATATTAGCTTCAAACTTATTAATTAAATTTCCTGTTGCTATAGCAGTACCTCCAGTAGCTATTAAATCATCTATGATTAAAATATTATCATTTTTATTTATAGCAGTAATATCTACTTCAAGAGTATCTGTTCCATATTCTAATTGGTATTCTTCAGAATACACCTTACATGGTAATTTACCTTTTTTTCTAATAGGAATAAAAGCAATTTCTAACTTTTCAGCCAATATTGCACCAAATATAAAGCCTCTAGCTTCAATTCCTGCTATTCCATTTAATCCTTTATTTTTATATCGGTTATAATAAAGTTCTGTTATATATTTTAAGGCCTTTCCATTATATAATAATGTTGATATATCTCGAAATAATATACCAGGCTTAGGATAATCAGGGACAGTTCTTATGAGACTTTTTAAATCCATTTTATTTCCATTTTTTCTATTATATAATTCAATCAGCTATTCTAATGAATTGAATATAGTTAATGATTTAGTTGGAGTAAATACATATTATACAACTACAAAAGATGATACATTAATTAGTGTGGCCCGAAAGTACGATATTTCTTTTGCAGATATTCTTTCTGCTAATGATGCTGATATGGATCCTTGGATACCAGGTGAAAATCAGAAACTGCTTATTCCAAAATCTCATATTTTACCATTTAGTAAAAGAGATGGTATTGTAATTAATATTGGTGATTTAAGATTATATTATTTTAGAGATAATAAATTAATTGATAGTTACCCGATAGGAATTGGTAGGAGTGGCTGGGAAACTCCTATGGGAAGAGCTAAAGTAATAAAGAAAAAGAAAGATCCAATTTGGATACCTCCAGAGTCTATTAGAGAAGAAGATCCTAGTCTTCCTAAAGTTGTGGCTGCGGGAAAAGATAATCCATTAGGTAATAGGGCTATATACTTGTCCATGCCATCATATTTAATACATGGT
This sequence comes from uncultured Alphaproteobacteria bacterium, assembly GCA_963934475.1. Lineage (GTDB taxonomy): Bacteria > Pseudomonadota > Alphaproteobacteria > TMED109 > TMED109 > TMED109. The sequence continues at coordinate 10,015 of CAWVYV010000010.1, forward strand.
ACCAATAAACCCTATGGTGTTGGAATGAAAGTCTCTCATGGCTGTATCAGGTTGTATCCTGAAGATATTGAAACACTATACGATTATGTTTCTCAAGGAACAAAGGTTAATATAATAGATCAACCTATTAAAGCAGGATGGAGTAATAATAAGCTTTATATAGAAGTTCATACTTTACCAAAATATGTTGTTGGTAAAAATAATAATGAAGTTATCAAATCAACTTTATATCCCATGGCATATAAAGTTGTTCAAAAAGCTGCAGGTTTAAATATAACTCTTGTTGATTGGGATAAAGTTAATGAGGCAGTAATTTTGGCAAAAGGTATACCAATAGAAATTATGTTAAGTTTAGAATAAAAAAAGGCTTCTATATCAATAGAAGCCTTTTTTATATTACTCATAGATTTTTAAAAAACTATTTACGTGAAATAGTTTCAAACATTCTATCAATCTTATCATTTAATGCTCTTAGAGCTGCTTGATTTTGATTGGCCATTTCAACACCACGTTCTGCAATTCTCCTTGCAGTTTGCGCTGCTTGAAATGCTTCATTTGCTCTAGTATTAGCAGTGTCTGCAGCAGATTGAGCAGCAGCTATAGATTCTCCAGCTGCACTTGTTGCTTCTTTAGAGGCTAATTGAGTGTTTTGGCATGCTGTAAGAGATATAAACCCTAATGCAAAAACAACTAGTGTAAGTGTCTTATTATTTAATAAATTCATAATATTTGTCCCAAAAAAAATTGCAATTAATAAATTATATATATACATATTGCAGATAAATAGCAAAAAGTAAATATTCTAATAATCAATAAGTAGATCTTCCACCTGATAAATCAAAAGCTGCAGCTGTACTATAAGAACACTCTTTAGAACTAAGCCAGCATATTAAGGCTGTAACTTCACTAGGTTGCCCCATCCTTGCCATAGGGATTTTAGATACCATATAAGCTTTATGTTCATCCGATACCTGAGATAACATTTCCGTTTCAATTACTGCAGGAGTTATACAATTTACTAATACTCCAGTTTTCGCTAACTCTTTACCTAATGACCGAGTAAAGGTTATTACACCAGATTTTGAAGCGCTATAATGTGCTGCATTTGGATTACCTTCTTTACCAGCTACGGAGGCAATATTTACAATTCTTCCATACTTATTTTTAACCATATCTGATATTATTTCTCTGCAGCATATAAATGTCCCAGTTAAATTAATATTAATAACTCTTCTCCATTCATCAGGGGCAGTATTTTCAATAGTATCATTAATACCAGCGACTCCAGCACAATTTATTAAAATAGATGGTGAGCCTAAATTATTTCTTACATTATCTGCTGCTTCTTTTACAGATAACTCATCTGATATATCCACTTTTACAGCTAAAGCATTACTTCCTAAGTCACTTTGAAGGCTTTCTATGGCTTCTTGATTAAAATCCCATAAAGCCACTTTTGCTCCATTATCAATCATTCTTTGAGCTGTTTCCTTACCAATCCCACTACCAGCACCAGTAATTACAACAATTTTATTTTTAAAATCCTCTGAATAATCAATCATTTCTATTTCCCCTTTTTTTATATAGAATAATATTTTCATATATTATAAAGTTTATCATATATGAAACAGTTAAATAAAAACACAAAATTTAAACATAATATTGCAATTATACCAGGTGATGGGATTGGTCCTGAAGTAATTACGGCGAGTTTAATAGTCATCGAAAAGGCCTTAGAGCTAGACAATATAAATATAAAGAAAAAATATTATCCTTGGGGTAGTAACTACTTTAAAAAATATAAAAAAATGATGGCAAAGGATGGTTTAGATAGATTAAGACAACACGATGCAATATTTTTCGGTGCGGTAGGGGATAAGTATATTGCCGATGATGTAACTTTATGGGGTCTTAGGTTAGAGATATGCCAGAATCTTGACCAATTTGCTAATGTTAGACCTTCAAAATATATGGAGGGAATTAACACACCATTAAATATAAACCTAGCAAGAAAAATAGATTGGATAATTGTAAGAGAAAATAGTGAAGGTGAATATGCGGGTTCAGGAGGCATCGTTCATAAAGGACTCCCTTTAGAAATGGGAAGTGAATTAGCTATTTTTACTAGAGAAGGATGTAGAAGAATACATGACTATGCATTTAAATTAGCTTTATCTAGACCTAAAAAACATTTAACGTTAATTACAAAATCTAATGCACAGAGACATGGAATGAAGTTATGGGATAAGGTTTTTTATGAGGTTAGTAAAAAATACCCTTCAATTAAGGTTGATAAATTATTGGTAGATGCAGCTACTGCGGTAATGGTTAATAGTCCTGAAAAACTTGATGTAGTCGTTGCTACAAATTTACATGCCGATATTTTATCAGACCTTGCTTCAGCTTTAACAGGTAGTTTAGGTATAGGAGCTACTGCAAATATAAATACTAATAAAAATTATCCTTCCATGTTTGAACCTATCCATGGTTCTGCATTTGATATTGTAGGTAAGGGAATTGCCAACCCTATTGGAGCAATTTGGAGTGGATCTCTTATGCTAAAACATTTAGGAGAACATAAATCTGCTAATAGAATATATAAGGCTATAAAAATTTATGCAAAAAATGGAGGTCCTTTTACGCCAGATTTGGGAGGCAAAGCAAAAACTAAAGAGGTAGTGAATAAATTATTATCAATTTTAGAAAAATATTAGTAAAAGTTAATATAGATTTATATAGTTATTAATTCTATTAATTCTTATTTAGAGGAGATGTTATGAGTATTAAACCATATACAGCTGTTGGGTTAATCCCAACCGTAAGAGGAATAAGGCATAGGTCAGATATTAAGGAAAATTTGACTCATATTAAACACTTAACAAAAGCTGCTTCTTGGTTATCAAGCTTATCTCTGCCAGTAAGGTTAATTGCTATACCTGAAGGAGCATTACAAGGTTTTAATGATGAAGTCCTCGATGCTGATCATGAAGATTTTGCAAAAACATGTTGTATTGATATTCCTGGATGGGAAACAGACATGCTTGGAGGGTTAGCAAGAGAGTATGATACTTATATTATAGCTCAAGCCAAAGCAAGGCACCCAGATTGGCCAAATAGATTTTTTAATTGTGGTTTTATAATAGACCCTACAGGAGAAGTAATATTAATCCATTATAAAGTTTCTCCTTTATTTCCAGTTGAACACTCAGTATGCCCTCATGATATTTATGATTGGTGGATTGATAAATATGGAAATAACTTAGATGCTTTTTGGCCTGTAGTTGAGACAGATATTGGTAGGCTTGGTATTATGATGGCTAATGAAGGATCTTATCCTGAAAATGCTAGAGCTCTAGCATTAAATGGAGCAGAAGTTGTTTATAGAGCGTCTTATCCACACCCAGCTACTGGAAATGAGATATTTGAAATACAAAGCCGTGCTAGAGCATTAGATAATAACATGTATGTTTTAGCGCCAAATATGGGAACATACTATTTGCAAAAAGAAAGTGACATACCAATAGACACTTTTGGAGGAAGGTCTTCTCTTATTGATTATAAAGGAAAAATAGTTGGTAAACAAGATTATGGAGGCTCATCAACCTATGTTTCAGGTGTGGTTGATATAGAAGCCCTTAGGTACCATAGGGAAAATGCTCAATGGGATAACTGGATGAAAGATATTAGAACTGAATTATATCAATTGTTATATAAAGATCCTATTTATCCTAAGAACTTATACTTAAATAATAAGCCTATGAAACATAAAGAATACAAATCAAAAATCATTGATAATCAAATAAAATTAATGCATGATAGAGGCATATGGGTTAAATCAAAAAAATAAATATTAAGGGGAGTTATATGTTTAAAAAAGGTGAGCAGGACGTACTATCTGCACTAGATCAGACAAATTATGAAAATGATAGAATAAAAATTAACTTAAATGAATACGATATGCCAACACATTGGTATAATATAGCCTCTGATTTAAAAACGCCACTTGCTCCTCCTTTGAATCCAGGAACAGGAGAACCTATCGGCCCAGCTGATCTTGCTCCATTGTTTCCTAATGAGTTAATAATGCAAGAAGTAAGTACTGATAGAGAAATAGAAATTCCAGATCAAGTTAGAGATATTTATAGGCAGTGGAGACCAAGTCCTTTATATAGAGCTAGAAAATTAGAAAAAGCTTTAGATACTCCTGCAAAAATTTATTATAAATATGAAGGTGTAAGTCCTTCTGGAAGTCATAAACCAAATACTGCGATACCGCAGGCTTACTATAATAAACAAGAAGGTATAAAAAGGCTAACTACAGAAACGGGAGCTGGACAGTGGGGGTCATCTTTAGCATATGCAGGCGCTATTTTTGGGTTAGAAGTTGATGTATATATGGTTAAAGTAAGTTATGGTCAAAAGCCTTATAGACGTGCATTAATGGAAAGTTTTGGTGCGAGATGTGTCGCCAGCCCTAGCAACGAAACAGAATCTGGAAGAGCTATATTAGCAAATAGTCCAGATAGTACTGGTAGCTTGGGTATAGCTATTTCTGAAGCAGTAGAAATGGCTGCTCAGCGTGATGATACAAAGTATGCATTAGGCAGTGTTTTAAATCATGTTTTATTACATCAAACAATCATTGGCCAAGAAAGTATCAAACAGTTAGAAATTGCGGGAGATTATCCAGACGTAATAGTTGCTTGTACAGGAGGTGGGTCAAATTTTGCAGGTATAGCATTTCCCTTTATAGGTAAAAATTTAAGAGGTGAAAGTAAAACAAGAATTGTTGCTGTGGAGCCTGCAAATTGTCCTACGTTAACAAAAGGAAAGTTTGCATATGACTTTGGTGATACTGGACATTTAACACCTTTAGTAAAAATGCATACATTAGGCTCTTCTTTTGTGCCACCTGGTTTTCATGCAGGAGGTCTTAGGTATCATGGGATGTCGCCTATAGTTAGTCATTTAGCGAATGAAGATCATATAGAATGTACTTCTTATAAACAGCTAGAATGTTTTGAAGCAGGGATAACATTTGCAAAAGCAGAAGGTATATTACCAGCTCCTGAAGCAAATCATGCGGTTAAAGGAGCAATAGTAGAGGCCTTAAAAGCAAAAGAAGCAGGTGAAAGCAAGACAATTTTGTTTAATCTGTGTGGGCACGGCCATTTTGATATGCAAGCTTATATGGATTATTTTGGTGGTAAATTAAAAGACCAAGATTATGATGAAGGCGAAGTAGCAATGGCATTATCAAATTTACCATCTTTTCAAGGTTAATTATTAGATAAAAAATATTTAATTTTATTTGTTAT
>CAWVYV010000011.1:0-15177 GCA_963934475.1 uncultured Alphaproteobacteria bacterium
TATTTGTTAATAATAATAGTCCTTCAGTATTAAAATCTAACCTTCCGATATAATGCAATTGCTTCATATTATTTGGAATAATATCATAAATAGTTTTTCTTCCTTGAGGGTCATTAGAACTTACAATAACTCCTTTAGGTTTATGTAAAATGAATAAATGAGTTTTAGTAGTTTTTTTTATTAATTTTCCCTCTACTATAATTTTATCATTAGCATTTACAAAAAATGCAGGAGTAATAATTTTTATATCATTAACAAAAACTTTTCCTAATGTAATTAACTTTTCAGCTTGTCTTCTTGAACAAATACCAGATTCCGCTATAGTTTTAGCTATTCTTTTTGTAGGAAGTTGGGTTTTCATTAAATCAACAGGCATTTATAAAGGCTTTTAACAGCTTATTATCTGACCCTTGAATAAAAAATTCAGGATGCCATTGCACACCGATACAAAATGATTTTGTAGGATCTTCAATTCCCTCTATTACGCCATCGTTTGATAGCGCATTTACTATTAGTCCCTTCCCAGGAACTTTTATTGCTTGATGGTGAGCACTATTGACCATAATATTTTGTTTAGAAATAATACTATACAATTTAGTATGCTCTTGTATTGTAACGCTGTGACCAGCTTCATTTCTAGGGTTTTTTTGTTCGTGCTCTATAGGATTTTTTATTTCATCAGGAATATGTTGTATTAAACTACCTTTATAAAGAACATTAATTAATTGTTCTCCTCCACATATACCTAAAACAGGTTTGTTTTGTTTTAGCATAATTTCTGCTGCCAATAATTCAAAATTGGTCCTATTTTCTTTTAATTTAACAGTTTTATGTACACTACTTTCCCCAAATATATTTGGGTCTATATCAAAATTGCCACCAGTAATAACTAAACCATCAATTTTGTGTAATAAACTTACTATATCTTTCATGTTATGCGGTATTCCTACTCCTATTCCTCCGCTTTCTTCAATAGAAGTAAAATAGTTTTCTCTAATTGCGTACCAAGGATAGTTAGAATATCCTTTACTAGTTTCATAATCTAGAGTTAGAGCTATTAGTGGCTTTTTCATATTACTCAATAATTAGTTTTAATATATTAATAGATATATGCTATTTTACATAATCATGGAAAAAAATAATTATAAAAGTTTTATGCAAATGGCAATTGATGAAGCTGAAAAAGCTTCTAGCCTTGGAGAAGTGCCTGTAGGTGCTGTGACCGTTTATAATAATGAGGTCCTTGCTAAATCAGGTAATAGGATGGTTAAATATTCTAACCCTACAATGCATGCTGAAATGATAGTATTGCAAAAATCATCAGAAATTCTGATAAATAGAGGCTTATCTATAAGGCATGAAAAGTTAGATTTATTTGTGACCTTAGAGCCTTGTCCAATGTGCGCACATGCTATTTCTCTGTATAGAATAAATAATTTATATTACGGTGCAGATGATCCTAAAGGAGGTGGTGTGAAATTTGGAAGCAAAGTATTTGATCAAAGCACATGCCATCATAAACCTACTATATACAGCGGAATTTATAAGGATGAGTCTGCAATATTACTTAAAAGTTTTTTTAAAAACATTAGGTTATTGAAATCTTAAGAACTGGTTTTTCCAATATCTTTCCTATAAAAGCCATCATCCCACTTGATATACTCTATAGCTTTATATGCTAATACCCTTGCTTCTTCTATATTTTTTGCATTAGCTGTAACAGATAACACTCTTCCTCCATTAGAAACTATATTTTTTTCAGAGTCTAGTGTTGTACCTGCATGGAATACCTTGATACCTTTAATATTATTTGCATCAGCAATTCCTTTTATTATTGAATGAGTTTTATATTTTCCTGGATATCCATTTGATGCCATTACTATAGTCAAAGCGACCTCATCATAAAATCTTAAATGAAATTTTTCTAATGTATGGTCAACAGCTGCAAGAATAGCTTCAAATAAATTAGACTTTATACGAGTAAGAATTACTTGGCATTCGGGATCACCAAATCTTACATTATATTCAATAAGTTTTGGGCCATCTTTAGTCAACATTAATCCTGCATATAAAATTCCTTGAAAAGGGGACCCTCTTTTATCCATTTCTATTAGAGTGGGAATAATAATATCATCAATAATATTATTATTTATACTCTCTGTTAAATTAGGAGTAGGTGAAAAGGCACCCATGCCCCCTGTATTAGGACCAGTATCTCCATCCCCAACTCTTTTATGGTCTTGTGCATTTGCTAGAGGTATCGCTGTTACTCCATCACATAAAGCAAAAAAACTTGCTTCCACTCCCTCTAAGTATTCTTCTATTAAAATTGTTTTACCAGCTTCACCAAAGAATCCGTTAAATGAATTATCTATAGCAGTAATTGCCTCTTCTTCATTTTGAGCAATTACAACACCCTTACCTGCGGCTAAACCATCTGCTTTGATTACTATGGGTAATTTATTTTTTTTGATATATTTAATAGCTTCATCCCTGTTTGTGAAGACTTCCGATTCTGCTGTAGGTATATTTGCTAATTTACATATATTTTTTGTAAATTTTTTAGAGCCTTCTAGTTTAGAGGCTTCTTTAGAAGGGCCAAAAGCTTTAATATTAACTTTATTTAATTCATCAATTATTCCATTTACTAATGGAATTTCAGGACCCGGTATTACTAGGTCTACTTTTTCTTTTAAAGCTAAAGAAATAATTTCGTCATTATTATTAATATTAATATTAATACATTGAGCTTCTTCGGCAATGCCAGGGTTTCCTGGCGCACAAATTAATTTTGATATAAGCGGAGAGTTAGCTAATGACCAACACATTGCATGTTCACGAGCGCCACTTCCTAGTACTAGTACTTTCATAAACTATTCCTATTTATATTTAAAATTATATTAACTATTTAATTTCCATAATGTTATAGTTAATTTAAAATATATAACATCCTATTTTATTATTATTAAGCCTTTAATTTAGAAAGTAAGAGATGCAGCATAATAATGCTTATGAAAGTAATATAAAAGAATATACCGTATCAGAACTGAGTAATGCTCTAAAAAAAACTTTAGAAGTAAATTTTGATATTGTGCACCTCAGAGGGGAAATTTCTGGCTTAACCATAGCTGCTTCAGGCCATGTCTATATGTCGTTAAAAGATGATAAAAATTCTTTAATAGATGGAATAATATGGAAAGGGCAGGCAAGCAGAGTTAATTTTAAATTAGAAGACGGAATGGAAGTGTTAGTTATTGGAAGAGTTTCCACTTACGCTCCTAGGTCTAAATATAATATTATTATTAATACTATAGAGCTAGCTGGTGAAGGTGCATTATTAAAATTAATTGAGAATAGACGTAGGTTATTAGCAGAAGAAGGGTTATTTGATGAAAAAAATAAAAAATTACTTCCTTTCTTACCTAATACAATTGGTATTATTACTTCTGGCACTGGTGCGGCATTTGAAGATATAATAATCAGAATAAAACAAAGGTTTCCTGTAAGAATTATTCTCTACCCTGTTTTAGTACAAGGAAGAGATGCCCCAAAGCAAATTGCAACAGCAATAGATAAAATTAATATGCTTTCATCTATTAAAAATAATATATCTATTCCTGATGTATTAATCGTTGGAAGGGGTGGAGGTAGTTTAGAAGATTTAATGGCATTTAATGAAGAGATTGTGGTAAGAGCTATATATAATTCTAAAATTCCAATTATATCAGCTGTGGGACATGAAGTAGACAACTCTTTATCAGATTATGCAGCAGATGTAAGGGCTCCAACGCCCACTGCTGCAGCAGAAATTGCCCTACCTGATAGAAGAACACTTTATGATAATTTAAATATGATTTATTCTAAATCATCATCATCTATAAAAAATATAATTGGTTTATGTATAAGAGAAAAACAAAAATATATATTACCTATGTCGCATACTATTCTGGAAAATAAAGTACAAAACTTAGATATAATTAATGATCAATTAAATTATAAATTACAAATTTTTTTAGATTTTTATATTAATAAAGTTAATTCAAATAAAATAGAGCTTTATTCGCCAGCAAAATATTGTGAAAATCAATTATTAAACTTGTCATCACAGATAAGGCTTCTAAAAGCAGCATATAAAAATTTATTAACAAAACAACAATATTCTTATAGTGAAAAACCTAAAGCCTTAAGGGAAAAATTTGATAAATTGATTAATAATAAGAAGCTATCTTTTATTAAAGCTTCAGGAGCAATTGAATCACTAAGCTATAATAGAATCTTGGAGAGAGGCTTTGCTTTAATCAAAAATGAAAATAATCAACCAATTACTAGAGCTAAAGATATATCTGACAATACAAATGCTATTGTTTATTTATATGACGGTAAGGTTAAAGCAAAATTAAGCAAAAATGATAGTTAAACAATATATATTTAAAGTGATTATAATTTTATTTGTTACTTACTTTATAGCTCCGATGCATATAGCTAATGCAAAAACTTCTATAAAAGGAGAGATTATTGCAGGAGGTATCATAGTTGTTAATTCTTTTCCAGGTGCTAAAGTTAAATTAGATGGTATATTAGTGCCTGTTTCTGACGCAGGTTTATTTTTGGTTGGGTTTAAACGAATACCAAAAATTATACAAATTTTAGAAATATATAAAGGAAGTAAATTAGTAGAAACAATATCATTAAATGTAAAAAAAAGGACATATAATGTTCAAAAGATTAATGGGATTGAAAAAGATAAAGTTACCCCTCCCCAATCTGTTACTAATAGAATATATGCAGAAAGAAAAAAAGTTAAAGAGTCTAGAAAAAAAGCTAATTTAATTATTAGCACCTATTATAATAATGGTTTTGTTCTACCTGCTGTAGGCCCTCAATCAGGTGAATATGGAAGCCAGAGGGTATTGAATGGTAAGGCAAGAAGCCCGCATTATGGAATAGATATAGCTTTACCTAAAGGACACGAAGTGTTGTCGCCTATGGATGGTATTATTTTATTTATTGATAATGATTTATATTATAGTGGAGGTACTATTATCATTGGCCATGGGCAAGGGTTAACTACTTCATACTTGCATTTAAGTAAAATACTAGTATCTGAAGGCGACTTTGTAAAAAAAGGACAATTAATAGGTGAGGTAGGAGCAACAGGCAGAGCAACAGGCCCACACCTGCATTGGGGAGTGGAATTAAAAGGTAAAAGATTAGATCCTAAGTATCTGAAAGTATTTAACTAAGATAATTTTACCATCTATTATGTATCCATAACCATTGTTCAGGACATTTTAATATCCATCTTTCTAATGTCTTGTTAATTTTATTAAGAAGTATAAGCAACTCTTTATCATGATTATAATTATTTTTTGGAATCATAATGGGTTTCTCAATAATATATTTAAAAGTAGCGCCTTTAATTCTTTGAACGTGAATAGGTACAAGTGGAATGGATAATTTTAGAGACAGCTCACCTATGGCTGTCGCAGTTTTAGCAGGATGGCCTAGAAAATCAATTAACATACCTTCATTTAATTTCTGATCAGCAAGTATTGCTGCAAACTCTTTATTTCTTAACACTTTAAAAAGTTTTTTTGCTCCGCTAGGTCCTTTAGGAGCATAAAAAGATATGCCTTTTCTTAACCACTGTATAATTTTTTCATTAAACGGGTTATTTGCATGCCTATATATGCTGGTAACTTTCAATTTTTTACCTGTTAAAATTAATGGACAAATTTCCCAATTACCAATATGAGCACTAAAAAATATAGCACCAGTTTTCATATTACAAATATCTTCTATATATTGTTGCCCTTCAATTATAAATCGAGGCTTCTTTTTATAAGAATTTAAGCTTTGATTGTTATAAGGGTTAAGCTTTTTTACAAAAGCAAACTCACCTATGTTTCTACCTAAGTTATCCCACATATTATTTTTAATATTATTTTTTTCATCTATATTGAGTGCAGGAAATATTTTTTTTATATTATCTTCAGCTCTTTTATCAAATTTAGATAGAGGCCCTATAATTTTAAGAATTTTAGAACCTAAGGCTGATGCAAAGTCAATTCCAATTAAGCGACATATTATAATCCATATAGCAAGAAAGAAAGCTTCTATAATATAAATAATATTTATAAATAATGGTTTCATATTTCTAATTTCAATTTGTAATAATAGGTAATAGAAATTTATCTAAAGTTTTATAATCATTAAATTCTATACTAATTGGAAAAAAATAAATTCTATTTTTATATTTTTCAGGAATTTTTACATAATCTTTTTCAGTAGTTATTAATAAAGAATCTATCTTTTGAGATTCGTGTAGTAAGTATTTAATATCTTTCTTAGAATATGCATAGTGATCAGGATAAGATTTAGTTTGGATTATTTTGCACCCAATTTTTTCTAAAGTTCTATAAAATTTTTCTGGGTAGCCAATACCACAAAAAGCCATTACTTTTTTATTTTTAAAATTATTTAAATACTTATCTTCTATTTTCAGGTTAGCATTAAGTACAGGAATTTTTTTATCAATGAGATTTTTTAGATTATTTTTGTCTTCATCAATTATGACGGCTAAATCAGACTTTGCAATAGCTTTGGATAAATGTTCCCTCATTGGTCCAGATGGAATAATCCTACCATTACCTATTCCTTGATAACCATTAAAAACTAGTATATTTAAATCGGAGCTAATGCTAGAATCTTGCAAACCATCATCTAAAATAACTACACCAGCACCATTATTAATGGCCATTTTTATGCTGTCGGTTCTGCTTGTTCCAACCCAGGTAGGAGCTATCTTGGAGCATATTAACGCCTCATCACCTACGTCTTTATAAGTGTGTATTTTAGTATTTACCTGGATACTATTTTTTGCTGTGCTTTTATAGCCTTTTAAAATAATATGAACTATTATATTTGAATGGATTAGTTTATTTGCCAGTGAAATGACTGTAGGAGTCTTCCCTGCGCCTCCAGCTACAACATTACCAATTATGATAACAGGTATATTAAACTTATTTTTATCTTTAGAATTTAAAATATTACCTAATTGCCACACATAAGATAAAGGTATTAATAATATAGATATAATGCTATTTTTATGGTGCCAAAAATCAGGTGTGTTCAAAGTTACTCTCCATGAGCTTTCAAATATGGCTTAATTTGATTTAATAATATATAGCTGGGGTCAGGAATATTATTAATAACATTATAGGCTTTATCCACCATTTTTTTAATTTCTTTTTTATCGTTCATCAGTTTACAAATTTCAGTCTTTAATTCATTAATATTATTTATTTGAATTGCTGCATTTTCTTTTAATAATATTTCAGAAGTATTTGCATGGTTACTTACATCTGGTCCATAAATTATTGCACATTTTTCTAAAGCAGGTTCTATTAAGTTGTGCCCTCCTTTAGGAGATAAGCTCCCGCCAACAAAACAAATATCAGAAATTTTCATAAAGCTCCCTAGCTCTCCTATAGTGTCTGCAATATATATTTCTGTATTACAATCTGGTTCCTGTTTTTTGCTACGGATTTTTGTTTTAAGTTTATAAATATCTACTAATGATATTAGATTTTTAATCATTTTTGTATGTCTTGGAACAATTATTGTTAATAAGTCTGCATTATTTTTTTTTGCCTCTATATGAGAGGCAATAGCTGCTTGATCTTCTATCTTATCATGTATACTAGCGAAAAGTAATATTGGCCTTTTATTTGTTAGGGCTATTATTTCTTCTTCTTCTTTATAATTCATATGATTTGCTGTTATGCCATTTTTTAGATTTATACCTGACATAACATTATTTCCTCCGAGTATTTTATAACGGTTTCCATTAGTTAAATCTTGAGAAACTATAAGAGAGAATTTCTTATATAGGTATTGGGATAGTGAGTTAACAAGAAGCCATTTTTTATATGATTTTTTTGACATTCTTCCTTGTAGTAATATTAAAGGAATTTTTTTATTAAAACTTTTTATTATTATATGAGGCCATATTTCTGACTCAATTAAAAGTAATAAGCTAGGCTTCCAATGATTAATAAAAAAATTTATAAATAAAGGGTGATCAATAGGTGAAAATTGGTGAATGATATTCTTATTGCCTATATCTTTGACAATAGCTTTTATATGTATGGCACTAGTAACCGTGACAGTAGTTATTAGAATTTTTAGATCTTCTTCAATTAGTCTTTTAATTAAAGGAATAGTTGATCTTAATTCCCCTACACTTGCAGCATTTATCCAGACTAATTCTCCTTTTGGCCTTTTAATCTTTGCAATACCTATTCTTTCATTTATTCTATTAAACCTTTCCTTACCTTGTATAGCCCTATAAATTAATACTAAGGGTATAAAAGGTGTAAGAAGTAACCATATAATGTAGTAAGTTTTTACAAGGAGGACGGCTAGCACAATAAAGGTCTTCCTTTTATTATAAATTTAATTTTATTATAATCCTGCAACCATCATTTTTTCGATTAAAATAGTAGGAGCGTCAATACCTGTAATTAATTTTAAATCTGATGCGGGTGTAAGCATGCTATACATATCTATTATATTGCCAGCTATTGTGACTTCACTCACAGGGTAGGTTTTTTCTCCTTTTTCAATCCAAAACCCAGTAGCACCTCTACTATAATCGCCTGTAACTTGATTAAATGACATTCCCATCATTTCTGTTACATAAAAACCTTCTTTAATTGAAGATATAAGGTCCGTATTAGATTTGTTTCCTGGCTCCATGTATAAATTAGATACACCGCTACTATGTCCTGTAGTTTTTAAATTTAATTGTCTGGCAGATTGAGAACTTAATAGCCATGATTTTAAGGTGCCATTATTTATAAGCTTTATTTTTTTTGTTTCTACACCTTCTCCATCAAATGTTCTCGACCCTTGGCCACGTAATACATGTGGATCATCTATAATTTGTATATCTTTTGTAAATATAGTTTCTTCCATTTTATCTTTTAAAAAAGATGTACCTCTGGCAACAGCTTGTCCTGAAATTCCACCAGTAAATAATGATAATAAACTTCCTGATACTCTAGGGTCAAAAATGATAGGTACAGAATTACTTTTAACTTTTTTGGGGTTTAACCTTGACACAGCTCTATTCGCAGCAACTTCTCCAATATTTTTAGGAGTATCTAAGTCTTCGTTATGTACTTTTGATTGATATTCATAATCTCTTTCCATTTTTGTGCCGCTACCTGCAATAACAGAAATACTTGAGGAATAGTTAGTTTTTTCCTTATAATTATAAAACCCATCAGATGTTGCTAAAAAGACTTTATTTTTAGAGTAAGAAGATGAGGCTCCTTCAGAGTTTGTAACTCCATTAATACTTAATGCACTGTCTTCAGCTTCTATAGAATTATTAAGTAAATGATTATTTTCTGGAATATAATTATCTACAAGGTCTAGGTCTAAGTCACCTTTATAGAGCATTTCCTTATCGGCTAAGCCACAAAATTCGTCTTCTGGTATAGATTTAATCATAGACATTGCTGATTCTACCAATTCTATGAGCGCATCTTTATTAAAATTTGTACTAGATAAGTTCACTTTTCTTTTATTATCAATTAATTGTAAACCTATACTTTTAGATTCATTTCTTTCAACACTTTCAAGCTTTCCAAGCCTTGCAGTTACATTTATTGAAGTGCTTTCGCCTCCCATTACAGCAGCACTTTCAGCACCTAATTTTTTAGCTGTATCAAGTAATAAGTTTAAACTATTTTTTATTGTATCGCTCATTCTTTTATCTCTATTAAAATATCATCATTATATAAGATCATTTCACATTTACAGGTGCTTTTAATTTTTAAACCTTTTCTCATGTTTTCACAACCTTCGAGGGAAGCCTTTTTTGCAATATTAATATCATATAAATTAAAACCATAACCTAGAGCTAAAAAGATCCCTTGATTAATAAAGCTTTTATCTAATTTCTTCCAAGGAATACAAGCTGCACCAGACTTATTTTCGTCTAGTGTATCATAATTAATTTTCCAATGCTGCATGGATCTTTTAAATATTGATACAATATCTTCTTGAGATATTGAGCTTTCTGCATAAGAAACAGAGTTAAGATTTATACCTAATGTGAATAGAAATATAAATATATATAGTATTTTTAACATAAAATGCCTTTAAATTTAGAATTAAGATTTATTAACTATATAGTCCAGGTTTGACCTTTTTCCATTATTTTGCTGATATTATTCTTATGAGAATTTAATTTATTACTAAAATGACTGTCTAGAGTAGGTTTCTCTATACAGTAGATTACCCCTAGAGCAACTGGCATAGTATTTTGGTCCATTTGGCTGAGCAAGTATGCAATCATTCTATTTTTTTTATCATGAATTAGAATACGACTCATCTCTTCTGGATTTTTTTTCAAATTCACTATTTCTAAAGCAGAATAATCTTTATTAATAGTAAGCCCTTTTAAGCTTTCTTCTCCAAACAGCATTGGTTTGCCATCTTCAAGGTGAATTTGTTTTTCTATAGCAACTGATTTATCCGTGAAAGATTTAAAAACATCATCATTATAAACTATACAGTTTTGATATATTTCTACTAAAGATGTCCCTATATGCTCTTTTGCCGCACTTAGCGTTGGAACTAGTTGTTTAATAGCTGTATCTACCCCTCTTGCAACGAAAGTGGCTCCTGAACTTAAAGCTAATTCACATGCGGATAAGGGGGCTTCTATTGACCCATGTGGAGTAGTTGGAGATACTGTCCCTGTTCTTGATGCGGGAGATGCTTGGCCTTTTGTTAGGCCATAGATTTCATTATTAAATAATAATATTTGGCAATTTAAATTTCTTCTTAATACATGAATAAAATGATTGCCTCCAATAGAAAGAGAGTCTCCATCTCCTGTAATAATCCATACATCTAATTCTGGATTAGTAATTTTTATTCCTGTAGCAAAAGCAGGTGCTCTGCCATGAATAGTATGAAAACCATATGTGGCCATATAATAAGGAAGTCTAGATGAACAACCTATTCCAGATACAAATACTGTATTTTTTGTATCTGATTGGTGATCTGCAAGTGTCTTTTTTACGGCATTTAAAATTGCATAGTCACCACATCCAGGACACCATCTTACTTCTTGATCAGAAGCATAATCTGCAGGTTTAAGTTGAGAAGGCTTTTCATTAATACCCATATTCTTTTCCTATTTATTTAGTGTACTAAATTTTTCTATTAAATCTATAACTCTAAAAGGTTTACCTGAAACTTGTGTTATTGATTTTGCATTAGGAGCAATTTCTACTCTAAGTAAATTAAATAGTTGTCCATCATTCATTTCTACAACAACTACACTATTATATTTTGTAATTATATTTTTTAAGCTTTCTGCTAATGGCCATAGGCATGATAATTGTATATGAGCTATTTGCATCCCATTTTTTGAAAGCGTATTTTGTGCTTCAGAAATAGGACCATTTGTAGACCCCCAACCTATTACTAATACATCCCCATTTTCTGGCCCTGTAATAGTAATATCTTGGAATTCATTTTGTATATTTTGAATTTTTTGCTTTCTTAAATTTGTCATACTTGCATGATTATCAGGGTCATAACTAATATTACCTGTTAATGAATCTTTTTCTAGCCCACCTATTCTATGCTCCATTCCTTCAGTTCCTGGTTTAACCCACTTTCTTGCTAGAGTATTAGGGTCTCTTTCAAAAGGCATATAATTTTTTTGAGTTTTAGCAAAAGAGGCAGGAGATTCTTTAATCTTAGAAGTATCGGGTATAAGCCAAGGTTCAGATGCATTGGTTAAATACGCATCCGAAAGTATCATAACTGGCGTCATATACTTAATAGCTATTTTGATAGCTTGCTGAGCTATTTCAAAACAATGCGAAGGACTTTTAGGAGCTAATACAACTAATGGAGCTTCACCATGTCTTCCATAAACAGCTTGCATTAAATCAGACTGCTCAGCTCTAGTAGGCAAACCTGTAGAAGGTCCTGCTCTTTGACTATTGATGATAATGAGTGGTAATTCTACAGATACGGCTAAACCTATAGCTTCAGCTTTTAAAGATATTCCAGGACCAGAACTAGAAGTAACTCCTAACCCACCTGCATAAGATACTCCAATAGCCGAGCAACATGCTGCAATTTCATCTTCTGCTTGAAATATACCTATTCCTTCTAACTCATAATTAGCTAAGTAATGCATAATAGGAGAAGCAGGTGTAATTGGATATGAACATAATGTCATATTTATTTTTGCTTTATTTGCACCTATAGCTAACCCAAAAGCTAAAGATTCAGCTCCAGTAATAGCTCTCCATTTTCCGGGAGAAGGTTTTGCAAGTGGAATAACTTTTCTTATTATATCTTCAGAAACCTCGGTATTTTCAGCATAACTATGACCTGCATTTAATGCTGCTATATTAGCTTTTGTTAATATATTGTCTTTTCCAAACTTACCTTCTAGCCATTTAGTTGTTTCATTTGCATTTTTAGAAAAAATCCATAAAATTAATCCTAGAGTCCACATATTTCTGCATCTAAGACCATCTTTATTTCCCAACCCAAATTCTTTGACTGCTTCTATAGTAAGATGAGATATATCTGCAGATATTAATTGTAAGCCAGCTAAAGAATTATTTGTTAATGGGTTTTCATTATAACCAGCTTTTTTAATACCTCTATCAGTAAAACTACTGCTATCTATTATTATTAGGCCTCCTGGAATAACTTCTTTTATATTCACTTTTAGTGCCGCAGGGTTCATAGCAACTAATATATCCGCATGATCTCCAGAGCTTGCAATTAAACCTTCTCCAAATCTAACCTGAAATGAGGAAACGCCAAAAGTTGTTCCAGCTGGAGCTCTAATTTCTGCAGGGTAGTCAGGAAAAGTTGCTAATCCCATGCCTGAAATAGCCGCTTCGAAGGTCAACCTTCCGCCTGTAAGTTGCATTCCGTCGCCGGAATCTCCAGCAAACCTTACTGTATTTGACCAATCATCTTCTACATTATTTTCTTTAATTTTTGAAGAGCTATATCCCAAATTAATTCTCTTTTTGTAGTATTATAATTTATGCCTAAGACTATATTATTTTTAATTAAATTAATAACAAAAAAAGAATATTATACAGTTTGTTTTGTTGGCTGGGCCACCTGGATTCGAACCAGGGATGTCGATATCAAAAACCGATGCCTTACCGCTTGGCTATGGCCCATCAATTTCTTTCTTATAGAAAAGATATTTAGCGCTAGAATGATGTTTAGGCAAGTATAAGTATTAAAAAAATTAAAAATATATATTTCTACTAATTGACAGAGATTATATTTAATGCTTAAAACGACTTATTATGACAGCAAAAATTATAGATGGTAAAGCATTAGCAACTAAAGTTAGAAATGAAGTTAGTAAAGCTGTATTAGAGTTAAATAAAAATAATATTACACCTGGTTTAGCAACTATCATTGTTGGAAATGATGCTGCAAGTTCTATTTACATAAAAAATAAAGGAAAATCTGCAAAAGAAGTAGGTATTAATTCTTTACAATACTCTCTTCCAGAATCTATCTCTGAAGATGAGCTTTTAAAGCTTATTAATGAGCTTAACCTTAATAAGGATGTGGATGGGATTTTAGTGCAGTTGCCATTACCTGAAAAAATTAATTCAAAAATAATATTAAATGCTATTGACCATAGTAAAGATGTAGATGGTTTTAATATAGTGAATGCAGCTAATATTTATTTAAACAGGGAAGGTGTAATACCTTGTACTCCTTTAGGATGCCTGATCATGTTAAGAAGTATTGGTCAATCATTAAAAGGGATGCATGCTGTTATTATTGGCAGAAGTAACATAGTAGGTAAGCCAATGGCACAATTATTATTAAATGAAGATTGTACTGTAACAACTGTTCATTCTAAATCTAAAAATATTGAAAAAATAGTAAAACAAGCTGATATAATCGTAGCTGCTGTTGGTATTCCAAATTTAGTTAATGAAAACTGGGTAAAAAAAGGAGCTATAATATTAGATGTTGGTATTAATAGAATCAATTATGAAAATAAAACTAAATTATTAGGAGACGTGGATTTTAATGCAGTGCAATCTTTTGCATCATATATAACTCCTGTGCCAGGCGGAGTTGGCCCAATGACTATTGCTTGTCTTTTAATGAATACTGTATTTCAATGTTCAAGAAAAAATAATCTTTCTTTGCCATCTAATTTAACTAACTTATTTTAAATTATAACTGAGGTACTTTTTATCCACCATTTAGGCCTAAGTTTTTTGATTTTATTTTCTGCTTTAGTAGCAAGGTGTTTTTTTGTAAAAAGCCCAAAACAGGTTGCGCCACTTCCTGACATACCAAAATATTTAACACCATTTTGTAAAGATAAAAATTTCTGAGCTGTAATAATTGAATGTTCCATATTTTCTGCCGTAGATTTAAGGTCGTTAATTCCTATTATAGGACAGTTTCTATTTATATTTATAATGTTTGTATGTTGAGCTTTCTTGCGCCAATTATTAAAAACTATTTCCGTGGACATGGCTTTATTAGGAGTAATTAAAACTATATAATTATTATTAATTATAGTTTTTTTAAGGTTTATTGGGAATTTAGAAATTTTTTCTCCTACGTTTTTTATATTTAAGGCCGAGGAATACAAGCAAACAGGAATATCTGAACCTAATTTTATTGCTATCTCTTTATGTAGGTTTCTATAAAATATACTTTTATTTATATTAAATAATTTTAGTAGTTTTCTAAGAGTAGCTGCTGCATCTGCGGATCCTCCACCTATTCCGGAGGCAACAGGTAAGTTTTTATTTAAAGTTATTAGAATATCCGACCTAATATTATATTTGTTCATAAAATATAATGCTGCTTTATAAACAATGTTGGTTTTAGGTTTAGTAGATAAATCTTTTTTAAATCTACCATTTATTTTTAAATCAATATTTTTATTATTTGTATCTAATACTTTTATTTGTATAGAATCATATATATTTGCAAATATTACATCTGAATTTAAATTATGATATCCATCATTCCTTTTATTCAAAATATTCAATGATATATTAACCTTCGCAAAGGCTTTTTCACTATTTAAGTTTTGCATAATTATATAGGTTTAGAGGCAGC
>CAWVYV010000012.1:0-15092 GCA_963934475.1 uncultured Alphaproteobacteria bacterium
CTAGCAGGCCTGCCACGACAAAATTAGCTAAAGAAACAGGAGAAGCCCTTGGAATTAAAGTAAAAGAATCAGGCAATAGAAAGATGCAACCTATAGTTAATAAATTTTTCTTTTGGTTAAGAGCTAGTAGGCTTGAAACGCAAAGAATTGCCTACTGGTGGGCAAATAGAATGGTTAATTCTCCAAGACCTTTAGAAGAAAAAATGACTCTTTTTTGGCATAACCATTTTGCGACAAATGAAACAAAAGTTAGAGACTATAGAAAATTATTACTTCAAAACGAAACATTTAGATCACATGCAACTGGTAATTTTAAAGAATTATTAATAGCAACAGCTAAAGACCCTGCAATGCTCTATTTTTTAGATGCTGGACAAAATGTAAAAGGGGCTCCCAATGAAAACTTTGCAAGAGAGATTATGGAGCTTTTTACTTTAGGGGTGGGGAATTATGAAGAAAAAGATATTCGTGAAGCGGCAAGAGCATTTACTGGTTGGAACACTAATGATTTAAAATTTGTAGTAAATAATGATAAACATGATTCAGGTCAAAAAACAATTTTATCACATACAGGTAATTTCTCAGGTGAAGAAGTAATTGATATTTTACTTTCTCAAGATGCTGCTGCAAAATTTATTGTAAAAAAAATATATAAAGAATTTGTTAATGAAAAAGTTGATAATATTATTATTGATAAATATGCAAAAATTTTAAGGTCTAATAATTATCAATTAAAACCTCTTCTGAAAATAATATTTTTATCTAAAGATTTTTATAGTAAAGAAAATATAGGTTCTCATATTAAATCTCCTATTGAACTTGTAGTATCTACATATAAAAAATTAGGTTTAAATAATAGCCCTGGTATTCCAGACTTCAATCAAGCAACAACAGCAATGGGACAAACTTTATTTTGGCCTCCTACAGTTGCAGGGTGGGCAGGAGGAAGTTCATGGATAACACCAGCCCTCTTAATGGAAAGAGGTAACTTTGCAAGAAGTTTTCTATACCCAGACATAGATTTTATTCCAAAAGATTTTTATTCTCCCGACCCAAAAATAATAGTTATGCATGACGCTATAAGGAATGGCTCTGATATAACTAGTGCAACAAAATCTAGTAATGGTGGTGAATCAGTTATGATGATGGCAGAAGGAAATATGATGGCTGATAGAGATGAGGATTTTAATACAAGGTACGCTTCATATAAAGGGTGGCAAATGGCTGTTTCTAAAGTAAAACCTATTTCTAGACATGCCGCAGAAATAAACTTTACTAAAATGATTATTGATAGTGGCGCACGTAATAATGAGGAGGCAGTTGACTATTTGATTAATAGGTTTTTAACTGTAAAAATTAATGATGATAAACGTATAATGATAATTAATTTTTTAAATGAAAATTTAGGAACGAATAGTATTATTAAGGCAAAAAGTTATTTAGAAGATTCAATACGCATGGTTGTACATTTAATTATGAGTCAACCAGAATATCAATTAGGATAAGCATTATGAATAATTCTATTAATAGAAGATCTTTCTTAAAAACAGTAACAGCTTCATCATTAAGTAGTTTAATACCAATGCAATATGCTCTTTCAAAAGATTATTTAAATGGAAAGACCCTAGTAGTGCTTGAATTGTCTGGAGGGAATGATGGCTTAAACACTATTATTCCATATGCAGATGATAATTATTATAAATTTAGGCCAAATATAGGCATAAGAGAAAATAAACTTTTAAAAATTGACGATTATTTTGGTTTTAACCCAGGAATAGTTGGTCTTGAATCCTTATATAAAGAAGGTAATATGGCCATTATCCATGGATGTGGTTATGACAACCCATCCTTTTCACACTTTACATCTATGGCTTATATGCATACAGCAGCTCCAAATAGTGGAGAAGAATATGGATGGCTAGGAAGGTTAGCAGATCATATGGCTCCTCCTTCTTATAAAAATTTTATAATTAATATTGATAAAACACAATCTTTAGCAGTAAGATCACAAAAACATGTGCCAATTGTCTTTGATCAACCTCAACGGTTTCAAAGAGAAGGTTTCTTCGCACAAAAATCTATTTTAGAATCAGAAATGAATACAAACACTGTTACAAGTAATAACAACGCACAGAATTTTTTAAATGAAATAGCTAATAGTGCCAACGAAGCTTCTAGTGTTATAAGTGAAGCATGGTCAAACTATACACGCCGAGTTGATTATGGTTTAACCCCTATAGATTTAGATAAGATTGCAGCATTAATCGAGGCTGATGTTCCAGCAAGACTTTATTATACATCTTTTAGAGACAATGCATTTGATACACATGTGCATCAACCTAATTTACATAAAAGACTGCTTACATATGCATCTGATGCTATTAGGGGTTTTATGAATGATTTGGATAGAATGGGTAAATCTCAAGATGTTGTTTTATTAGTTATGACAGAATTTGGAAGAAGAGTTCCAGAAAACACAAGTTTAGGAACAGATCATGGTTCAGCTGGCCCTATGTTTATAATTGGCCCTTCTGTTAAAGGTGGACATTATGGTAAAATACCAGATTTAGTAAATGGTTTGGATGATGGTGATAATTTAAAATATACAACAGATTTCAGAAGTGTATACGCAACATTAATTGATAAATGGTTACAAGTAGATTCCAAAAGTATTTTAAGAAAAAACTTTCAAACTTTTGATATCTTCGATAAAACAGTTTGATATAAGCTGTTAGTAAAATTATTGGATAATTTTAATCATTATCCTGTAAATAAATATTTTGACTGTTTAATTAGGGGAAGAAAATGAACATATCTTATCAAAAATTAGATAATGGCATAGCTAAAACACTACTCAATATAAGCGCTAGATTAGAAAGTATATTAGTAGCTATAGGAAAGCTAGGTGCTTGGCTATCTTTACCATTAATAGCCATAATTATGTTCGATATAATCTCAAGAAAATTTTTTGTATTAGGTTCCACAAAATTACAAGAGATGGAATGGCATTTACATGCTGCACTATTTTTATTAGCCCTTGGTTACGCATATTTAAAGAACTCTCATGTAAGGATAGAAGTAATAAGAGAGAGTTTTTCTACAAAATTAAAAGCTATATTAGAAGTAATTGGTGTTTTAATATTTATTCTTCCTTATACAGGCTTAATAGTTTGGTTTGGAATAGATTTTGTTTCTCGTTCATATGGAATGAATGAAGTTTCTGCAGCTCTTACAGGTTTATCACATAGGTGGATTATGAAATCATTTGTTCCTATGGGAATGGCTTTTTTATGGCTTGCAGGAATTAGTGTGCTTTTGAGAAATCTATCCTACCTAATAGGACATAAAAATAATAATAAAGAATTAATGGACACTTCTCAATCAATGTCTCCAGAATTAGCAAATGCAACTGAAGAATTAATTAAAGAAGTAAAAGCAGAGGAGAAGAAATAATGACTATGGATTTTGTTACATTATTACCTATATTCATGTTTTTAACTTTAGCACTTTTATTATTTAGTGGTTTTCCTGTAGCTTTTGTTCTAGGTGGCGTTGGATTAGGGTTTGGCTTTTTAGGTATAGCTTTTGACGTATTTAGTTTTATAGAATTTTTTAATATTGTTAGCAGGATATGGGGAGGAGTATGTGAAAATTTAATTCTAGTAGCTGTCCCAATGTTTATATTTATGGGGACCATGCTAGAAAGAAGCGGTGTTGCAAATGATCTTTTATACTGCCTTCAAGTATTATTAAGAAAGGTTCCTGGGGGCTTAGCTTTGTCTGTTACTATAATGGGTACTATTATGGCAGCCACAACAGGGATTATTGGAGCATCAGTAGTTATGATGACGCTACTTGCACTTCCAGTGATGTTAGATAGAGATTATGATCCGTCTTTAGCAACTGGCACAATAGCCGCATCTGGTACTTTAGGTATTCTAATTCCTCCATCAATAATGCTTGTGATTATGGCAGACCTTTTATCGATTTCTGTTGGAACTTTATTTTTAGCAGCAGTTATTCCAGGATTTTTATTAGCATTTATTTATACTGTTTATATTTATTTAAGAACTAAGTTTAACCCAAAATTAGCACCTCCACTTCCGGATGATTTAGGACCAAAAACGAAAACAGAATTATGGAAAATGATTTTTAAATCTTTTATTCCACCAATATTTCTTATCATGTGTGTGCTTGGTTCAATATTTGCTGGCATTGCAACTCCTACAGAAGCAGCAGCGGTTGGTGCATTAGGGTCAATTTTATTAGCCTTATTTAATAAACGTTTAACTAAGACAGTAATCAAAAGTGTAACAGAAAGATCAGCTTTAACTTGTGCTATGATCTTTGGAATATTCATAGGTGCCACAGCATTTTCATATGTCTTTAGATCTCTAGGTGGTGACGACCTAATTCATCATTTTGTTGAAAGTATGGGCCTAGGATCATGGGGAATATTATTCTTTATGATGGGTATGGTATTTTTACTAGGTTTCTTCTTTGATTGGGTGGAAATTACTCTAATTGTTTTACCACTATTTGCACCTATATTAGCAACTTTAGATTTTGGTACCCACCTGGATCCTACAATGGTGATCCCTTGGGTTGCCGTATTAATAGCTGTTAATTTACAAACCTCGTTTTTAACGCCTCCATTTGGATTTGCATTATTTTATTTAAAAGGAGTAGCACCTCCATCAATAAAAATTCAAACAATTTATAAAGGCATAATACCATTTGTATTATTACAATTAGTAGGGTTAATACTTATTATTATATTCCCTGAGCTTGTATTGTGGTTACCAACAAAATTATTGGATTAGATATGTTTAAAAGCTTTATTTTAGGTGTTTGTATATTTTTAATAACAACAGCTAGTATCTTAGCAAAAGATATAAGCCCTATTGAAGCTGCGGCAGGAATTAAAAATAATTTATTAATTATAGATGTTAGAAGCATTCCAGAATGGAAAGAAACTGGAGTAATTCCTAATGCAAAATTAATCCAAATGTATTCTTCTGCTAGGACTCTTAGAAAAGAATATATTTCTGAAATATTAAACTTTATAGGTGATAATAAAAGTATAGAAGTAGCTATTATATGTCATTCTGGTGGAAGGTCATCAGGTACTGTGAAAATGCTAGAAGAAAGAGGATATATAAATATAAGCAATGTTCCAGAAGGCATGGTAGGCACAGATAATGTTACTGGATGGATAAACCGTGGTTTACCTACTATAAAATGTTCAAAAGAATGTGAATAAAATTATATTTTAGATTGAATAAGATTATAATATATGTACATTGTTTTTTAATATCATTTTAAAGGAGGTACCTTAAATGTTTAATTTTATTATTAAATCAATATCAATAGTTTTTCTATTATCTTTTGTTCATTCCGCTCAAGCCGCAGATGCTGGAGCAGGTAAAAAAACATTCAATAAATGTAAGGCTTGCCATGGCGTAGATGAAGGTGGGAAAAACAAGCTCGGACCTAATTTGTGGAATATAGTTGGTGCTCCGGTAGCAGCAAAAGAAGGATATAGATATTCAAAAGCTTTATTAGCTTATGCTGCAGAAGCAGGTACTTGGAATGAAGAAAATTTAGATGCATGGTTGAAAAAACCTAAAGATCTTGTTAGAAAGACAAAAATGATTTTTCCAGGACTTAAAAAAGCTGAAGATAGAGCAAATCTAATAGCTTTTTTAAAAGAAAACGGAAAATAATTAATATGGATTTAAAATATGGATTTAAAAGGTGAATATTTAATACCTGCTAAAAAGTTGGTAGTATGGGAACACCTTAATAACCCAGAAACTTTAAAAAATTCCATAAAAGGCTGTGAAACTTTAGATAAAGTTTCTGAAACTGAATTTACAGCAAAAGTTAAAGCTAAAGTAGGCCCTGTATCTGCATTATTTAGTGGTACAGTAACTTTAACAGACCTAGAGCCGCCAAACAGTTATGTAATTACGGGACAAGGCAAAGGTGGTGCAGCAGGTTTTGCTAAAGGAAGTGTTAAAATAATTTTATTAGATTCTGATGAGCTTAATAAGACCTTATTAAAATATGAGGGAAATGCTCAAGTTGGAGGAAAATTAGCTCAGCTAGGATCACGTCTTATAGGCGGAGTCGTTAGAAGTACAGCAGATGATTTCTTTAAAAGTTTCAATAATTACATAAATAACATCGAAAACCCCACAAAAATTTCCATAGAAGATAAAGTTTCTACTAATGAAATTACTAAAAAATTTAGTGTTCCCTATTGGATTTGGATTTTTTTATTAATAGGTATAATAGGTTTAATATTAGTATTTTTTACTTAGTAAAATATTCATAATCATATACAATATTTATTGATCTTAAGATAAAAAAAATTTGGGAGGTAGATTATGCATGAGGTTTCTATTCAAATTACTGTAAATGATAAAATTATTGAAAAAAATATTATGCCTAATGTTCTTTTAATAGATTTTTTAAGAGAGGAACTAAAACTTACAGGAAGCCATGTAGGATGCGATACAAGTCAATGCGGTGCATGTATGGTATTATATGATGAAACAGCAATTAAAGCGTGCTCAATATTAGTAGCTCAATTAAATGGAAAAAAAATAAGTACTATTGAGAATTTAGAGAAAGATGGAGTCTTGCACCCCATGCAAGAAGCATTCAGAAACAATCATGGCTTACAATGTGGTTTCTGTACACCAGGTATGATAATTTCGGCTATATCTCTAGTTAAAAAAAATAATAATCCTGATGAATCTACTATTCGAAAACATTTAGAAGGAAACTTATGTAGATGCACTGGATACCAAAATATAGTTAAGTCTATAGAAGAAGGAGCAAATAAAATGCGAGAATTGGGAGATATTTAATGTATCAATTTAATTATCATTCTCCAAAAAATATTGAGGAAGCACTAAATATTTATAATACATGTGAAGAACCTAAATTTTTAGCAGGAGGAATGACATTAATTGCATCAATGAAACAAAGGTTAATAGCACCAAGTGATTTAATAGATTTAAGAACAATTAGTAACTTATCAGAAATAAGTCTCAACAATAATATAATTAGAATAGGTTCTCTTTGTTCACATGATAAAATTTCAAATAATGATATTATAAAAAGCAATATTGTTAATATGTCAAAATTAGCCTCTGGCATAGGAGATCCGGCTGTTAGAAATATGGGAACTATTGGTGGATCTATAGCGAACTCAGATCCAGCAGCCGATTGGCCTGCTGCTATTTTAGCTTTAAATGCAAATATTGTAACTAATAATAGAGAAATAAATAATAAAGAAGTTTTTACTAATATGTTTGAAACTTGCTTAGAAGAAAATGAAATTATTACAGAAATAAATTTTGAAATACCTGAATTTTTTAATTATATAAAATTTCCGAATCCAGCAAGTAGGTATGCGATTGTAGGCGTAGCTATTGCAAAATATGAAAATAAAGTTTCAGTGGCTATTTCTGGAGCCTCACATACTCCATTTATTGCTAAAGAGTTAAGTGATGCTCTAACCATGAACTTTTCTGATAATATACCTCTTAATACAATTTCTTCGGATGAGCTTAATGAAGATATTCATGCATCATCAGAATACAGGGCTAACCTTATTGATGTTTTAACCAAGAAAGTTTTAAAAACATATTAATATAAGAGTGTTTTTTACTTATAATTAACTATCTTTTATTTTGGAAGGAAAATTAATGAAACAATTTGATGAAATATTACATAAAGCATCTATATGGAGAAAAGAAAATAAATCAGTAGCACTTGCAACCGTAGTTACAACCTGGGGTTCTAGTCCTCGCCCTGTAGGTAGTCAAATGGCTATTAATGAAGATTTAGATATACTTGGTTCTGTATCAGGTGGTTGCATAGAAGGCTCTGTAATTTCAGAGGCACAGGAAATAATGAAAACAGGAATTCCTAAATTATTAAGATTTGGAGTAAGTAATTCTGATGCTTGGGAAGTAGGCTTAACGTGCGGAGGAAAGGTAGAAGTTTTTTTAGAGAAAATAGGAGATTCTGATTGAAAGATAAAACTTTAAATTTAGTTCTTTCAGAAAAAAATAATAGGAATGTAATAATAGTTGCAACCGAATTAGAAAGCGGCCAACAAATTATTCTAAGTAATAACGATAAAAATAATCAAATTTATATTGCTGCAAAGACAATTATTAAACAGGGAAAGTCTAATATAGTCAATATAGATAATAAAAGATGGTTCATAAATATATCTCTTCCTCCACTTAGATTAGTAACTGTAGGTGCAGTTCATATTGCACAACCATTAGCAGAAATTGCTACTATAGCAGGCTATGAAGTAACTATTATTGATCCTAGGGCAGCATTTGCAAATAATACAAGGTTTCCTAATATTAATATAGTTAATGAGTGGCCTGAAGAGGCACTTATAGATTTTAAAATTGATAATAGAACAGCAGTAGTTACTTTAACGCATGATCCTAAATTAGATGATTCAGCGCTCTATGCTGCCTTAAATAGCAAGGCATTCTATATAGGCTCTTTAGGCTCAAAAAAGACTCATTATGCCCGTATAGAACGTTTAAAAATTGCTGGTTTCAGTGAAGATGCAATAAAAAAAATTCATGGTCCAGTGGGATTATCAATCGGTGCTAAGTCACCACAAGAAATAGCTATCTCTATAATGTCAGAATTAATACTATGCCGACATGAATTTGAAAATAATGGAAATATATAACTATGTATTTTGGACAAGTTAAAGTAACAGAGTGTGTGAATGGTATATTAGCTCATACCGTTACCTTAGATGGCAAGAAGTTCTTAAAAGGAAGAATTATATCAAAGGAAGATCAGAAATACTTTATACAAAATAATTTAGAGTATTTAATATGTGCTAAATTAACTAAAAATGATATTCATGAAGATAATGCAGCTAATATATTAGCAAAAATGTTCAATAATAATACTTTAGCATTAGAAAAAGCTTTTACTGGCAGAGCAAATATTTTAGCTAATGAATCCGGTTTATTAGTTATAAATGAAGATAAAATACGTAGATTTAATAAAATTTCTAATAGTATTACAATAGCTACATTACAAAATAATTGTATAGTCAGTAAAGGCGAAATGATTGCTACAATAAAGATTATTCCATTTTCAATTATGGTAAAATCAATCAAAACTATTGAAAAAATAAATTTTAAAAAATCTTTATATGTACAAACTTATAAAGAAAAAAAATGCGCTTTATTACTAACGCATTTTAATAAAGAAAATATAAAATTAAATGATATATCTCATAAAAGAATAAAAGAAAGATTAGACCCTTTAAATTGTAGCATTGAGATAATTGAAACATGTGAGCATAATTCAGATGAAATAACTAAAAATATAAAAAAATTTGAAAAAAAAGATATAGATTTAATATTAATCCTGGGGTCCTCCGCTATTGTTGATATTAAGGATAAAATTCCTGAAGCTATAATTAATAGTGGTGGAAAAATCATAAGATTTGGAATGCCAGTTGACCCTGGTAATTTATTGCTATTAGGAGAAATTAAAAATACACCTGTTGTAGGACTACCTGGTTGTGCGAGATCTCCTACTTTAAATGGTTTTGATTGGGTTTTAGAAAGATTATTGTCTGGGAATGCTATTTCTAATAATGATATATCTGATATGGGAGTTGGGGGTTTATTAAAAACTATAAATAAGCGAAAAATGAGTTTAACAAAAGATACAAAATATAAAATAACAAATATTATTCTTGCTGCTGGGCAATCTAAGAGAATGCTTAATGATAATAAATTACTTATCAAAATTAATAAGAAAACTATGCTAGAAAAAATGGTCACAACATCATTAAATTCATCAGCAGATAATACCGTATTAGTATTAGGTTATCAGAGTGATATTATGCAAGAAATTGTTAATGATAAAAAAATTATAACCATAGTTAATAAAGACTTTGAAAAAGGTTTATCTTCATCTTTACAATGTGGTATTTCCGCACTGCCAGATGACTGTGATGCAGCAATAATTATTCTTGCAGATATGCCCAGTATTGAAAGTACAGTTATTGACAATATTATTAACAGCTTTAATCCTAAAAAAAACAACTCTATAATAATTCCAACTTTTAATAATAAAAAAGGGAATCCTATTCTCTTAGATAGAAAATTTTTTCCTGATATTCTTAGGGTTAAGGGAGACAAAGGAGCAAAAGATATAATAGTGAATAATAAAAATAGTATTCTAGAAGTTCCACAAAAAAATTCTGCTGTTTTAAATGATATTGATACTAAAGAAGACTTATCATTATATTTAAAAAAATAATTATAAAAGTGAAAAGGTTATCATGACAATTAAAACTATTATTTTTGATTTTGGAGGAGTTGTTACTAATAGTCCTATAGAAGGGTTTAAAGAATTAGAGAATACTCATGGGTATTCAAAAGGTCTAATCACAAGCATTAATATGAATAATCCAAACAATAATGCATGGGCTCAAAGTGAGCGAGGTGAAATAGATATTGATACCTTCCTAACTCAATTTGAAAAAGAAGCTCTAGAAATTGGACAAAAAATTAATGCGAATGAAATATTGACTAAATTATATGGTTCTATGAGGCCTATTATGATAGATAAAATTATTTCATTAGCAAAAACTAAAAAATATAATTTAATTTGTCTTACTAATGTTTTAAAAGGCATAAAAAAGTTTATGCCTAAGGAACGAGAAGAAGCTGTTAATAATATTATGTCATATTTTGATACAGTATATGAAAGCTATAAAATTGGTATGCGTAAGCCAGAAAGTAGAATCTATGAATACCTTATAGAAAACCTCGCTATTATTCCAAAGGAAGCAGTATTTTTAGATGACCTAGGAATGAATTTAAAAACAGCCAAAAAACTTGGAATTAATACAATTAAAGTAGTTGATCCTGTAGTGGCAATAAAAGAATTAGACCTATTACTAAAAGAATAAGGAACCAATATGACTATGCCAATTATAAAATCTTTATCAATAAAAGCCGCAAATATACCTTTAAAAAGACCAGTAGTAGCAAAGGTCGGAAGGTTTGATAACTGGGCTGTCATAGTAACAGAAATTACATGTAATGATGGAACTGTAGGCAAAGGTTATATAGGTCCATATTTAGCCGATTATATGCCAGCTATAGCATCAACGATAAAACAGTTATTTAAACAATTTGAAGGTAGAGAAATAGCTCCTTATCAGTTTTATAATGAAGTTATGAATTCTACTAGTTTAATGGGACGATCCGGCATAGCATTATATGCTCTTGCAGCATTAGATATTTCTTTTTGGGATGCTAGTGCAAAAATTGCTAATGAACCATTATGTGTACATTTAGGAGGATCTATTGCACCTGTTAAGGCTTATAATTCTTGTGGTTTATGGCTAGATAATACAAATGAAATTTATGAAGAATCACAAAAACTTATAGAAAAAGGAAATTTTGACATCCTTAAAATTAGATTGGGTAGAGATAAATTAAGTGATGACCTTAAAGCAATTGAAAATGCAAAAAAAGCTCTAGGTAATGAAAACCTTTTACTATGTGATTTTAATCAAGGTTATAACTTAGCTGATGCAATTCATTTTTTAAATGAGTTAGATGATAAAGGTTTATATTGGTTTGAAGAACCAATAGATTATTATAATTATGATGGATATAAAGAATTAAGAAACAGAATGAAAACCCCTATTATTCTTGGAGAAAATTTTCATGGCCCAGATGATGCTTTTCGTGCAATGGAGCAAAAAATATGTGACTTTATTATGCCAGATTTAATGAGAATAGGTGGAGTGAGTGGTTGGATGCAAACAGCTTCTATTGCTGCTGCATATAAGATTAAAATGTCATCACATTTATTTCCAGAAGTTACATCTCATTTAATGAGGATTACTCCTACAGCGGATTTATGTGAATGGACAGATTGGTCTGAACCTATGTTAAAAGTACCATATGAATTAAAGGATGGGAATGTAATTATTCCCGATGTACCTGGCACAGGAATAGATTTCAAGGAAGATGTCTTAGAAAAGTATAAAATTAATTTATAGAATTATTTTTTATTAATAATTTATTGTATTTGTTAATAAATTTTTTATACTTTGGTTCTATTACAATCTGACAATAAGGCTGCCCTCTATTATTATTAAAATAGTTTTTGTGATAATCTTCTGCTTTATAAAAAGGCTTCTCAGAATATAATTTTGTGATAATGGGGGAATTATAATTATTAATTAATCCTTCAATATAATCTGCCGCTTCAACTTTTTGCTCATCATTAGTAAAGTATATAACTGATAAGTATTGTGAACCTATATCATTACCTTGCCCATCAACTTGAGTAGGATCATGGGTATCAAAAAAGACTTTTAATAAATCTAAATACTTAACTATTTTAGGGTCATAAATAATTTCTATCGCCTCTACATGGCCTGTGCTTCCAGAACAAATCATTTCATAGGTAGGGTATTCAATTTCACCCCCAATATAGCCTGGGGCAACCTCTTGGACCCCTTCTATAGACAAGAAGAAAGCTTCAGTACACCAAAAACAGCCTCCAGCAAATATAGCTCTTTCCATAAAACAAAATCCAATTATATTAAATTATTATAGCATGCCTTCTAATCTTTTCTTTATTAAGTCTTCTGCATCACTCATAATTCTATCAATTAACTCTTTTACAGTTGGTATATCATGAATTAAGCCTGCAACCATCCCACAAGACCAGGCACCAGCATCCATTTCTCCATCGATCATTACTTTAGGATAAACACCTGATACCTCTTTAATAATATCTTCAAATTTTAAATGCGCTCCTAATTCTTCTTCTTTTCGAAGAATTTTTTCAACACCCTTATTATTTAAAACTCTTTCTGTATTTCGCAGTGGCCTCATAACCAATCTTGTATCTAGTTCACTAGCTGCAAGTATTGCCTGCTTAACATTTTCATGTATAGGGGCATCTTTGGTAGCCATAAATCTTGTCCCCATATTCATTCCTTCTGCACCCATTGCCAATGACGCTACTAATGATCTAGCATCTGACATACCTCCTGAAGCTACAAAAGGTATTTTTAATTCTTCAGCAGCCCTAGGTAATAAAATCATATTAGGTATATCATCTTCTCCAGGATGTCCCCCACATTCAAAACCATCCACTGAGACAGCATCACATCCTATAGCTTCTGCCTTTAAAGCGTGCCTAACAGTTGTACATTTATGTATTACCTTTATTCCATTTTCTTTTAATATAGGAAGCCATTTAGATGGATTGTTGCCAGCTGTTTCAACAACCTTAACCCCTCCTTTAATAATAGCATCTATATAACCTGGATAATCAGGCGCTTCTACTACTGGAAGAAAAGTTAAATTAACACCAATCGGCATATCAGTCATTTCTCTACACCGTGATATTTCTTTAGCCAATAATTCAGGAGTTTTTTGTGTTAAAGCAGTAATTATGCCTAAACCACCTGCATTTGAAACTGCAGCAGCTAATTCTGCAAACCCTACATAATGCATTCCACCTTGAATAATAGGATGCTCAATTTCAAACATTTCAGTAATACGAGTTTTCATGTACCATTCCTTTTAGCCATTACAAATAGAACTATTACTATACATTAAAGGTCAATGTTTACTAATAAAAATATGGCTATAATATATACTTAAAAGTAATTAAACTATTCTTGAAATCTATATAGTTTTTATTACTCTTAATTATTCGACAAAGGCTTTTTCAACTAGATATGTTCCAGCAATCTGAGTATTTCCTTCTTTCATTCCAATGCCTTTAAAATAATTCATTAAATCTTTATTTAACCCTTCTGAACCACATATCATAAACCTATCTAAGTTAATGTCTAAGTCTTGTTTTGTTGTATGTTTAAATAAAGAACTATCTTTAATCCAATTAGTTATTCTGCCCTCCCTTTCCCAAGGAGATTTGGTCAATGTATTAAAATATACAAAATTACCTTCAGTAATCATATCCCATTCCTTATTAAAACTTTCTAATACATCTTTATATGCCAGCTCTTCAGGGAATTGAACAGTATGAGTAAGTATAACTTTTTCAAACCTATCATAAGTTCTAGGGTCTTTTATAATAGCCATAAAAGGAGATAGACCCGTACCTGTAGAGATAAGATATAAGTTACGACCAGGTAATAAATAATCTATTACCAAAGTACCCGTAGATTTAGAATTAACTAAAATCTCATCCCCAATTTTAATATGTTGGAGCTTTGATGTTAATGGACCATTATCTAATTTTATACTTAACCATTCTAAATAGTCTTCATGATTTGCAGACGATATGGAATATGCTTTTAATTTTGGTTTATCATCAATTAGTATGCCCATTAAAGCAAATTCACCACTATTAAATCTTAAACTTGGGCTTCTAGTTGTTTTAAAACTAAACATTTTTTTAGACCAGTGATGAATCCACGTAACTCTTTCTTTAATAATAGCCATAAATTATATCTTTCAGTAAATAATAATCTAAATTTTATCTAATTTACCGATTCCAACAATTTAACTAATTTCTTTTTTGCTTTACCCATCATTCTAGTATTAGAAATGGCTTCTTTGTTACTTACATCACCACCGACTATAACAATAGCAATCATGCCCATAGCAACATGAGGTGTGCACCTATACACATATATTCCAGGCACATCAAAAGTCATAGAAAACTCTTTGCTGAATTTACTTTTTTTAGGAAGTTTGGCTCCATCTGGACCCTTAAGCATTTCTACGTTGTGCATTTTATCTTTAGGCATCCATGTAATAGTTTCACCTGCAGCTATTTTTGCAATATCTACACTATATACCATTATACTGCCATCATCTCTTTTATTAAGCATTTCTATAACATTAGTTTCTGCTGTAATAATATCTTTTGCAAAGGCCCCAATTGAAAAACCTAAACATAAGATTATACTAAATAATATTTTTTTCATTACTAATAACTCCTTTATAACTATAAATTTTTTTATTAAATATTTAGATAAAATCAATATTTAAATAATTGAGAATGAC
>CAWVYV010000013.1:0-14743 GCA_963934475.1 uncultured Alphaproteobacteria bacterium
TCCCTTTTCTTATATGTATATGGTATTGTTGTAGCTTTACCGTCTCTGACTGTGACAATATTTATAATAATAGAATTACTCATACTGATGTTGTCTCTCCGATAGCACCTTCTCTACCTCCAGGCATTATTTCTGGAACTTTATTATTAGCAGACATCATAGATTTATACCTATTCTCTAATTTTTTATCTTTAATACTATTTGGAAGCATAGAAAATATTTTAGCTTCTAATAACCTTTTCTTCTCTAAAAACTTATAATAAATTAAATTTTTAATAGGCGTTCTATCTCTATCTAATCTTTTTACCTGGTAACTATTTTTATCTTTACTAACTAGTGTAGAGTATGGTTTTGAGAAAGCAGATATATTTTTTTCATCTAATCTAACATGACCACCAATACTTCCATTTCTTTCCTTAGCAGCTAACCCTATTAATTTTGCAGAAGCTATCATATTTTTTAATTCAACATAATCTAGAAAAGCCTGATTCCATATAGAATAGTTAGGTATAGAAACATTAATAAGTTTTGATTCGATTTCCTTGATCACTTTATCAATATCTTTTATTCCCTGAGCAGTACGGACCGGGCCAA
This sequence comes from uncultured Alphaproteobacteria bacterium, assembly GCA_963934475.1. Lineage (GTDB taxonomy): Bacteria > Pseudomonadota > Alphaproteobacteria > TMED109 > TMED109 > TMED109. The sequence continues at coordinate 595 of CAWVYV010000013.1, forward strand.
TTTTTTTCCAACTTTCTTTCTGAAGCTTTTCCTTTAAGGAATTAGATGAGATCGAACCCTTTCTACCGAATAATCTGGTATATTCTTTAATTTGAGGATCAAAAGTTTTATTGTTAACCTCAGATGTGCTATTTTTGGCATTTCTTGCTGCTGCAATACCTGATCTATTTCCAAAAACAGCTAATTCTGTTAACGATGTGGAACCTAATCTATTAGCACCAAATAAACCTCCCATTGCCTGTCCAGCGGCAAATAAACCTTTAATTCCATATTTTACAGAACCTTCATGATCTCCTCCTACACTTTCTCCTTCATCATTTACTCTTATTCCCCCCATCATATAATGTGCACCTGGCCGAACTTCCCAAGCTATTTCTACTTTAGCTGCTTCTTTTCCCAATGCCTGCCTTGCATTTATAAAAGCAGATGGAAGACTATCTTGAAGATATTTCATAAAATACGGACCAGATTTTGGAAGGTTCTTATTTGCTGTCATATCTAAATATGCACCACCATTTGGACTACCTCTTCCATCCTCTACAGCTCTCATAATAGCTTCAGAGCATGCAGCTCTTGTTCTTAAATGCACTCCATTTAAAATAATTTTTCCATTTTTATCCCTTAAAACACCTAAATAACTTGCGGTTGAAGGTTCTCCTGCTAATAACCCTTCATATGAAGGTGGAGAAGCTAAGCAGAATGGTAAAAATTGAAGCTGCTCCATGTCTACTAAATCTGCGCCTGCCCTTAAAGCTATAGCATAACTATCTCCTGTATTACCTCTCATAGTATCTGTTTTAGGAAAAAATAGAGTTGAAAGACCTCCCGCAGCTAATATGACTGATGGAGATTTTATTGCTAATAATACGCCTTTACTGGCATCATAGACTAAACCTCCTATTATTGTAGGAATATCCTCATCTTTATTATCAACCACTAAATCTAAAAACCACGCATCTTCTAAGTATTCAATATTTTTTTCTTTTATAATAGCATCCCAATTAGCATGACCGAATGCTATCCCATGATTTTGGTGTCCAACTGAACGGTTTCTATTATGCCCTCCCATAGGTAAAGGTAAGGATTGAGGCCCATGTTTATTTTTATTTATAGATGGCCTTAAACCATGAGCACGGTATTTGTCATATGCATCTTTTGAATACTTTGCAAATGTATCTGTAAGTTTTTTAATAGGTAAATCGCCGCCTGCTAATTTAATATTTTCAGATAAAACTTTTTCATAATCATCATCAGTTCCAGATTCCCTTACGGTAGCCAAACCTTCAGAGATTTTAGTATCCGATGCCCCTAAAGGATCTTTAGAAACCAATAAAACCTTTGCACCTTTTTCTGCCGCTGCATAAGCAGCCTGCGCACCCGCTCCTCCAGAACCTACGACTATTACATCATAATTCAGCCAATTAGTTTTAATTGTCATTTTTTTACCTCGAAATAATAAGATAGTTTACATAGTAATTATGAATTGTCCATATTAAATATTTGGCTTTAATTTTGTTATTAAACAATTGCTATTTCATATAATTAATTTTATTACTGATGTATAATGAGCAATTTATTAAATAAAGTTCCTTCCATAAGAGCTGTTGCAATGCCCGCTGATACAAATCCATCTGGAGATATATTTGGAGGATGGGTTTTAAGCCAAATGGATCTAGCAGGAAGTGTTTTAGCGCGACAGTATACTAAAAAAAGAGTTACTACAGTAGCCGTAGAAAAAATGCGCTTTCATAAACCTATTATGATAGGAGATATAGTAAGTTTTTACACAGAAGTCAGTAAAACAGGAAACACTTCAATCACTATAGATATTGTCACAATGGTTAATAGAAAAGATGACAAATTGGGAGAAGACCAAGCTATAAAAGTAACTGAAGGTAAGTTTGTTTATGTCTCTATCGATACCGACGGTAACCCTATCAAAATTAAATAATCTTTAACCCAACATATCTTCCCATATATTAGTTGCCCAATCCCAAGCATTAGTTTTTATAATAGATGATCGATATGGAGATAAGCCACTAGCTCCCTTAATACTTTTAATTTTATTATCTTTTTCATCATAATTATATATTGCACTTACCGATATACCCTCTTGAGCGGAGACTAAACTATAACAAGTATTTATTAAGGAAGGAGGTACTTTTTCTAAACCATATAATTCTGCTATAACAGCTAAAGCACATACTTTACCCATAGAGTTTGCTATATATCCAGACTTTGGAACTCTTCCAACATTTGATTGTGAAGTAGAATCTCCAATAATAAATATATCTTTAGCTAGACTAGAACTAAAATCATACGGATTAACAGCAGCCCAATTAGCGCCTTTATCTATAAGCCCATTATCTTTAAGAAATTTAGGAGCCCTTTGTGAAGGTATTAAATTTGCAACATCACACTTTACTTCTTCAAAATCTGTTAAAAATTTATTGTTTAAATTATCTATTCCTACTACACCAGAATTAGCCCTATATTCTATTATATCTGGATAAAACTCGTCCCATGCTTCTTTAAATAAAGCTCCTTTAGAAACTATTTTTTGATTTGAATCTAATATTATTAATTTTGTATTTTTTTTATACTTCTTTAGATATGACGCAATTAATGAAGCCCTTTCATATGGTCCTGGAGGACATCTATATGGTCCTAAAGGAATTGAAATAACAACAACTCCTCCGTTAGATATATTTTTAACCTGGTCAGAGAGTAATTGAGTTTCAGGACCAGCTTTCCATGCTGCAGGAAAATTATATAGATAATCTTTTTTCCAATTTTCTATTGAAGAATAATCTAACTCAACGCCTGGTGACAGTATTAATTTGTCATAACTTAATTCTTGCTTATCTGTCTTAATAACTTTTTTAGAAAGGTTAATATTTGTAGCCTCTTCATGAATGAACTTAATAGAATATTTCTTTTTTAAATTATCAAAGCTATAGGTAATATCTTCCATGGATTTTAACTGGCCTATAACCCAATTTGACATAGGACAAGATATAAATTCTTTATTTTTATCTATTATTATAACTTCAACATTAGGGCTTATTTGTTTTATAGTTTTGGCCGCGCTTAATCCACCCCAACCTGCACCAAGTACTACAACTCTTCCAGCATTTTTTGCATTAGAATTATTTATATTTATGAATGGTAATAAGGGTGAGGCAGCTCCTAAATTTGCAATATATTTTAGTAAAATACGCCTATTCATTATCATCTCCTTGTAATGAATAATATTTAGAAATAATTCTTAATTGTTCATCACTATATCCTTTAGATATGATTTGCATTAAGTAATTTTCACGATGACCTGACTGATATTCAATTAATGCTTTATATATATAGCTTTCTTCCAAGTTGTATAAACTAGGAACACTTGAATTATTCTGACCGTGGCATCCTAAACATGGTAAAGATAAACTTTTTGCCTGCATAAAACTTTTATCATTATCCCATACATTATTAGCTGATAAGGTATTAAAACTAATGAAAAATATACATAAAAAAATAGAGATTTTGATATATTGCATAACATTAATATATACTAAATTTTCTTTTTAGTTAACTACTAATTGGTATTAAATATGAATATAATATTTATATGATAAAGTTAAAATTTTTATATAATATATGGATGTAATAAAAAATTAACTGTTTAGGCAAAATTTATGGCAAAAGAAAAAAAACAAGGCCCCTTAAAAGGTTTAACTGTACTAGACTTAACAAGAGTATTAGCAGGACCTTATGCCACAATGGTTCTTTCTGATCTAGGTGCTAGAATAATAAAAGTAGAGCCTCCAATGGGAGATGATTCTCGGGAGTTTAGCCCATTCATAAATGAACAGTCTGCATATTTTGCATCATTAAATAGAGAAAAAGAGAGCATTAAAATAGATTTAAAAGATAAAAAGGATCAAATAATCTTTGATGCGTTACTTGAAAAGTCAGATATTTTAATAGAGAATTATAAACCTGGTACCATGGATAAACTAGGGTATGGATATGAAAAACTATCAAAAAAATTTCCCAATTTAATTTATGCATCTTGTAGTGGATTTGGTCAAACTGGTCCATGGGCATCTAAGCCAGCATATGATATGATTGTGCAGGGAATGGGAGGCCTAATGAGTGTGACTGGTCACGAAGGACAGGAGCCTGTTCGAGTCGGTACCTCTATAGGAGATATTACAGCAGGTTTATTTACAACTATTGGAATTCTTGCAGCTTTAGTAGATAAAAATAATATTAATAAAGGACAATCTATTGACGTATCTATGTTGGATTGCCAAATTGCTATTTTAGAAAATGCAATAGCCAGATATTTTGCAACTGGTAAAAGTCCTCCTCCAGGAGGCTCTAGGCACCCTGCAATTGCTCCGTTTGAATGTTATAGATGCGAAGATGGTTATATTGTTATGGCGTGCGGAAATAACGCTATGTTTGAAAGAATGTGTAAAGCTATGAATTGTATAGATTTAAGTTTAGATGAAAGGTTTAAAACCAACCCTAAACGTGTTGAAAATGTAATTTTACTAAAACAAGAATTAGAAAAATTGTTTATAACGAATCCCATTAACTTCTGGATTAAAGTTTTAGAGAAAGAAAATATTCCAGTTGGTCCACTTAACAATATTGAACAGGCGGTTAATTCTGAGCAAATAATTGCTAGAAATATGATTGTGAATATTGAAGATGACAAACTAAATAATTTCTCTGTAGCTGGAAACCCTATTAAAATGAGTCTGCATGAAGACCGTAAGACTAGAAAAAAGGTTCCAGAATTAGATGAACACCGAGAGAAGCTATTAAAAGAATTAAAGATAGAAGGATAATATGCTTTTTACTTTTGAAATGTTTATCACTTTATCAATAATGATTTTTGCTATTATTGGCTATTCTACTAGAAAATTTCCTGTTGATGCAGTTTCTATATCAGTACTAGGATTATTATTCTTAATTTTTGAAATTTATCCTGTTGATGGGATTAATTTTGATGATTTTATTACAGGGTTCTCAAACCAAGGCTTATTGACTGTCATGGCGTTATTAGTGGTGGCCCAAGGAGTTTATTCCACAGGTATACTAAACACTTTTGTTGATAATATTATGCATTTAAATAGAGACTTGCAAACCAGTAAAAATACGCTCTTAATCTTACTATTATTAATTGTTGCAGTGATTTCTAGCATCATGAATAATACTCCAATAATTATAATATTTATTCCTTTAGTATCCATCATTGCAGAAAAAATGAATCTATCTATTAGTAAGGCATTAATACCTCTAAGTTATGCTGGAATTTTAGGAGGAATGACAACGCTTGTAGGATCTAGTACTAATATTATAGGAGCAGAAGTCGCTAAAGATTTAGGCGTAGAAGGAATAAATTTTTTTAGCGTAACCATACCTGGTTTAGCTATAGCAATTCCTGGAATTTTATTTGTTTTATTTGTTTTACCTAAACTTATGCCTAAAAGAAATAAAACGTCCTCATCTTTATCTAATGATGAAAATAAATTTATAGCGCAAATTGAAATAGACAGTGAAAGTGACTTAATAGGAGAAACATCTTTAAGCGGTATTTTTGATGCCTTACCTGATATGAAAGTTCTTTTAATTCAAAGGGGAGAGCACTCCATATCGGCTTATCAATCTACTAAAATTAAAAAGGATGATATAATAGTTGTCTCAGCTGAAAGAAAAGTTATTGAGAGCGCTTTAATTAAATATGGAGAACAGCTTCACCCAACCTTATCCGATAATAATGAATCTAATTTTACAGAAAATGAGGATAATATTTATTCAGGGGAACAAATACTAGCTGAAGTGCTTATTGCACCATCATCAAGAATGGCAGGAAGAAACCTTGAAGAATCTCGTTTTAGAAAAATGACTAATTGTATCGTTTTAGGCATAAAAAGAAACTCACGTATATATAGGGAACAAATAACAGACATTATACTAGAAGATGGAGACGTTCTACTTATTCAAGGCTCTAAGAATTCAATTGCTAATTTAAAAGATTATCCAGATATTCTTTTGTTAGATCATACTTCATCTAACTTACCTAGAAAAAAATATGCACGGCGTTCTCTAGCAATATTTATCTTTACTGTAGTTACTATTGCTACAGGTATTATTCCTAGTGTAGCTGCAGCTATGATAGGTGCTTCTGCTATGATAGGTGCTAGGGTATTAAGTGCAGAAAGAGCTATAAACTCTCTAAATAGACATATTTTTTTAACTATAGTTTCAATGCTTGCCTTAAGTCATGCAATAGAAGCAACAGGCCTCGCACATTATGGTGCTTATTTATTGCTAGATAGTCTAAATGCATCAAGCCCTGCTATAATAATTTCCATACTATTTTTGTTTGTTTCTATAATGACTAATTTTTTAACTAATAATGCTAGTGCTGCACTTTTCATGCCATTAGGAATATCATTAGCAACTAGTTTAAATATAGATGTTATGCCATTTGTAATAACCATTATTTTAGCAGCAAACTGTTCTTTTGCAACGCCTTATGGTTACCAAACTAATTTATTAGTTATGGCAGCAGGAAACTATCGCTTTAAACACTTTATTAAAGGAGGGATACCATTAACAATTATTTGTTGGCTCTCTTTTAGTTTATTTGCGCCATGGTATTATAACCTATATTAATTTCTAAATTTGTTGTAAATTAAAGATATGACAATAAATATTAAAAAACCTTTGCAAATATTTTATGGAACATCTCCTCAAATATGTCCTTATCTGCCAGAGAAAAATGAAAAGAAAATAATAACTGAAATCTCTGGTTTACATCCTGATAAATTGAATTTTAAACTTACAAATGCAGGGTTTAGACGATCTCATAGAACCGCTTATAGGCCCGCATGTAATGATTGCAATGCCTGTATTCCTGTAAGGATAGATGTGAAACAATATAAACCTAATAGATCTTTAAAAAGAGCAAAAAAAGCTGCAATGGACCTAAAATGTGTAGAAAGACCTCCTATTGCTACAAGAGAGCAATATGAACTATTTTATAAATATCAAAAAAATAGACACCACGATAGTGATATGGCGGAAATGAGTTTTAATGAATACAGATCTATGGTTGAAGACACACCAGTAGAAACATGTGTCTACGAATTTAGAGATGCAAATAATGTATTAATTGCAGCAAGTTTAACAGATAAAATACAAGACGGTTTAAGTGGGATTTATAAATTTTATACTCCAGATAGGGAAAAACATAGCCTAGGTTCCTGGATAATAGACTGGCATATAGAAGAAGCACTTAGATTAAACCTTAAATATGTCTACTTAGGCTATTGGATAAAAGAATCTCCAAAAATGTCTTATAAAAGTAAATTTATAGGGTTACAAAAACTAACTAACAATACTTGGACTAATTTTAAAGATTAAACATAGTGGGAGGTATAATATGAAAAATAAAAAATCAAAACCTATATATAAAAGAAGAGATATTCTTATTGGGGCTAGTGCTATTACTGCAGCAGGAGTTTTGGCCGCATGTAAAGATAATGTTAGTGGAGGCACTCCAGATAACCCAGAAAAATCAGCATCTATATCTAAAAATATTATACAGTGGAGAATGGTTACATGTTGGCCAAGAGACTTTCCAGGTGGCGGAACACATTCTCAAAAACTAGCAAAAAGAATTACTGAAGCTTCTGATGGTAGACTAGAAATAAAAAATTATGCTGCTGGTGAATTAGTTCCTGCTTTTGAAGTATTTGACGCAGTCAGAGAAGGAACTGCACAATGCGGGCATGCTGCCCCCTACTATTGGATTTCCAAACATAAAGCTATTCCTTTCTTTTGCACAGTTCCAGGAGGAATGACTGCTGGAGAAAAAGCTGCTTGGATTATATATGGAGGAGGTCAAGCCTTATGGGACGAATTATATGCAGAATTTGGTGTTAAAAGTTTTTTAGCTGGAAATACTGGCGTTCAAATGGGCGGATGGTTTCAAAAAGAAATTAATTCACTTGAAGACTTCCAAGGAATAAAAATGCGTATGCCTGGCTTAGGAGCTGAAGTAGTTAATAGGATGGGAGGAACAGCTGTAAATATGCCAGCTGGTGAAATTATGCCAGCTTTACAGTCAGGTGTTATAGATGCAGCTGAATGGGTTGGACCATGGAATGATTTAGCTTTAGGTTTTTATAAAGTAGCTAAATATTATTACGGACCAGGTTTCCATGAAGGAGGTACAACTAATGAACTTATAATGAATAAAGAAAACTACGATGAATTAAGTCCTGACTTAAAATCTATTGTTAGGAATGCATGTCATGCAAGTGCATTAGAAGCACCTGCAGAATATTTTGCAAATAGTGGACTATCTCTAGATGTCTTAGTCAATAAGCATAATGTAGACGTAAGATCATTTCCAAAAGATGTAGTAAAAAAAATGTTTGCTATATCTAAAGAAGTTGTTGATGAAACTGCTTTACTAGGAGAGATGCATGCAAAAATACATAAGAGCTGGAGTAATTTTTTAAAACAATCAATGCGATATCAAAAATATAGTGATTATGGTTATATGAGAGATAGAGCAGAAGCATACAATATATAAAGGAATAATTTTATGAAAAGAAGAAATTTTTTAAAAAAAACAATTGGTATTGGAACAGTTGCTGCTGCATCTACTTTATCTACCCCAGCTATATCTAAAGGCAGAATTAAATGGAAAATGGTTACCACTTGGCCAAAAAATTTTCCTGGATTAGGAACAGGAGCACAACGTATTGCAGATTCAATCACAGCTATGTCAGAAGGGCAATTAACTGTAAAATTATTTGCAGCTGGTGAATTAGTTCCTGCTTTTGAATGTTTTGACGCAGTAAGACAAGAAACAGCCCAAATGAGTCATGGGGCCAGTTATTATTGGATTAATAAGAATAAATCCACTCCATTTTTTGCTTCAGTTCCTGGCGGATTAACAGCTCAAGAGCATGATGCTTGGATACATTATGGAGGAGGACAAGAGTTGTGGGATGAGTTATACGGAGAATTTAATTTAAAAGGTTTTTTAGGGGGTAATTCTGGGGTTCAAATGGGAGGATGGTTTAAAAAAGAAATTAATTCTTTAGAAGATTTTAAAGGTTTAAAAATGAGAATGCCAGGTCTTGGAGCAGAAGTAATTAATAGAATGGGTGCTACAGCAGTTGCTTTACCAGGAGGAGAAATTATGCCCGCCTTACAGTCGGGAGCAATAGATGCAACAGAATGGGTTGGGCCCTGGAATGACTTAGCATTTGGGTTTTATAAAGTTGCTAATAATTATTACGGTCCTGGTTTTCATGAACCAGGCACACATACTGAGTGTATTGTAAACAAAAAAGCTTTTAATGCGCTACCCATACATTTGCAAAAAATAGTAGAGCATGCATGCATATCAGAAAATAATAGAATGTTATCTGAATTTACTTATGCAAATAATGTTTCTCAAGTAAAACTTATAGAATTAGGAGTAAATATTCAGAATTTTCCAAATGATGTTTATACAGAAATGTTTAAAATAAGTGAAGAGGTAGTTGCTGAGACTGCTAATGAAGGAGATATTAATAAAAGAATTTATAATTCATGGTCTAAATTTAAAAAGGAAGCTAAAGAAAGAGGGGCTTTTGCAGAACAAGGCTATATGAATAGAAGAGGATAAAAGCTCTAATCATCTCTCATTTTACAAAATGGCAGTAGTATAATAGGTATAAAAGCTACCCACATTATAAAAAAGGTAATATTATTGACTGCCATTACAAATCCTTCTCTTAAACCTAATAATTCCATAGCTAGTATTGTTTTATATTCTGGGTTTAAACTTGAAAGCATAGGAAGTGTGCTAAAAACACTTTCCATTTTTTGATTAAAACCAGAAATTATTTGTGGTCCATTTAGAAGCATATTAGAAATACCTCCATAATAAACAACTCTTAATTTTTCTAAAAATATATTCGTAGTAGCTATAGAAACAGCTCCTCCTAATCTCAGTATTAAATTAAATAAAGAAGCAGCATTTTGTATACCTTTCTGTGTAACAAATAACATTGCGATATATTGATTTCCAACCCAAAGTAATTGAGAACCTATTCCTCTAAGTACTTGAGGCCAAAATAATTCCTTAAAACCAAATTCTGGGGTCATATTAAGTAATTGCCAGGTACCTATAATGGTAAATACACATCCAGTAAATATTAAAAATCTAGCTCCAAATATATTTATTAGCACTCCAACAAATGGGCCTATAGCCATCCATGACAAGCCCATAACAGATACTATTGATCCAATTTGCCATGGACCAAGCCCTTTAACTTCTCCTAAAAATACAGGCAATAAAAAAATAGGCGCGTAAATTGAAACACCAAATACAATTACATTGACACACCCAATACTAAAGTTTCTATCTAAAAATATTGATAAATCAATTATTGGATATTTTGCGGTAAACTCTCTAATAAAAAATAATAATAGACTAGTAAATGATAGAATAGAACAAATTCTAATAGTAGAAGATGCATACCAATCTAGTCTAGAACCTTCTTGTAAAGTAATTAATAATAATAAAAGCCCTACTGCTAGTAGTACTATTCCATAATAATCAATCTGTTTGGCTAAGTGTCTTTCTCTATCATCTAAATCTATAAAGAAATATCCTAATATTAATAAAACTATCCCTATAGGTATATTATACAGAAACATCCAGCGCCAGCTGATCATTTCTGTCATATATCCTCCAATAGCAGGGCCAAAAGCTATAGAAGATACTCCTACAGTAGCCGTCAAGGCTAAAGCAAAAGGCAACTGCTTTCTTGTGAATAAAAGATAAATACAAGAGAACATTAATGGCATGAGTGCTCCACCAAAAAACCCTTGCATGACTCTAAAGCCTACTAATATATAAAAGTTACTAGTAGAGGCCGCTCCAATACAAGCAACTAAAAAACCAGATAAGGCTATTAAAAATAATAACCTAATTGATAGCAAACGTGATAGCCAACCAGCAAATGGAATAATCACTACTTCTGCCATTAAATACGCAGACATAACATAAGAAACTTGATCAAGGCCTATATTTAAAGCGCCTTGTAAATTTCTAATAGAAGAACCTACAACCTGCATACTAATTACATTTAAAACAAATCCAAATAATATAATTAGGAACATGCCTAAATTTTTATAATTCATATCTGCCAAATTTTGATCCAAGAATTGTTAATTTATGTCTTTAAGTATTTAAAAAAATATGATCTTATAAAACATGTAGTCTTACAATTGCTAATTATTGACTACAGATATGTATTTTAAGTAGGTTCAATATGAATAATGAAATTATAGAAATTTGGGGATTTAAGACATTCAGACCTTTTAGAATATACTGGGCTTTAGAAGAGATGAAATTAAATTATAAAAGCTATAAAATAGGATCTAGAACAGGTGAAACGCAAACAACTCAATATCTAAAAATAAACCCTAAAGGCAAGATACCTTTATTTAGACACAATGAAATATACATAAGTGAAAGTGTTGCGGCAATGAACTATGTTGTTCAGAATTTTAAAAAATCTCAAGACTTTTATTTACCTACTTCACCTAAAGATAGAGCCAAGATTGATGAATGGTCTTATATGTGCGCAATGGAAATAGATTGCTTAGGAGTTTATGTTATGAGAAAACATAAAAAAGTAAAAAACGGAGGCTTATCAAATATATATGGAGAAGCTCCAAATGCTATACATGCGGCTAAAGATAATATTATAAGAATGCTGGAAGCATGTGAAAAAGATATTCCCGATACAAACTGGTTAATGGGAAAAAACCCAAGCTGTGCAGATATAATGTTTATGAGTTGTTTGCAGGTGCTAAAATTGTATAGCATAGAAATTAAGAGTGAAAAAATACTATCTTATTATGATAGATCTATAAAAAGACCTGAATATATTGAAGCTATGATTCAAACATATGAATATGGAACACTTGAAGAATATCAAAAAGCTACACTATAACTAAGAATTGAAAGAATTATAATGATTGATAAAGGACCATTAACAGGGATTAAAGTTATAGACCTTACCGCTATGGTATCAGGGCCAGTTGCAACAATGATGCTTGGTGATCAAGGAGCCGATGTAATTAAAATAGAACCCCTATCAGGCGAATTAATGAGAAGTGTAGGTGCTCCAAATAATGGAATGACTACATCATTTTTATGCAGTAACAGAAGTAAAAGATCTTTAACTATAAATTTAAAAGATATAGAAGGCATAAAGATAATAAAAAAACTAATAAAAAATGCAGATGTCATTGTTCAAAATTTTAGGCCTGGAACAATGAAAAGGATGGGGCTTAGCTATGAAGAAGTAAAAAAAATTAATAGTAATATTATTTATACTTCAATAAGTGGATTTGGAGATAAAGGGCCTTATTCAAAACAAAGAGTATATGACCCTGTAATTCAAGCATTATCTGGACTTGCAGATATACAAAGAGATCAAGAAACAAAATTTCCAAAAATGGTAAGGACTATTATTCCTGACAAAACCACAGGAATGGCAGCGGCTCAAGCTATAAGTTCTGCTCTATTTTATAGAGAAAGATATGGAAAAGGGCAGCATATAAAACTAGCAATGCTTGACGTAATGATAGCATATTTATGGCCTGAAGGAAGCTCATCATTATCCTTTGTAGGAAAGGAAAGTGACCCCTCATCTGGACAGATGGGGTTAGATTTAGTGTTTAAAACAAATGATAATAAATTTATAACTGCAGGTGCTGTGACCGATAAAGAGTGGTTAGGCATGTGTAATGCTTTTGATAGAAAAGACTTATTAGTTGACCCACGATTTAATACACCGAGATCTAGATTTGATAATAAAACTGAAAGAAGGTTAATAATTGCTCAAGAAATAAAAAAACATAAAGCTAATGATATATTACAAAAATTAGCTACTAATGAAGTTCCTAGTGCTCCTATCTTAAATAGAGAAGAATTAATTGAGAATGAACAAGTTTTACAAAATAAAATTATAGAATTTCATGATAGTAATATTTTTGGAAAAATCAGATCTCCAAGGCCAGCTCCTATATATTCTGAAAGCCCCTTAAGTGGAGAGCAACTTGCTCCGCTTCTTGGAGAAAACAGTATAGAAATTTTGAAAGAATTAAATTATTCTGATGATGAAATTAAAGTATTTATTAAAGGAAATATCACATCAACTTTTATTTAATTTCTGCAATCTTTATTAATAATTTTTTCTTTCATTTTGGTTTTGCAGAAAACTCCTTGTTTAAAATATACATCATCAACAGTGATAGTACTTAAATCAGCATTGACAAAGATTGCCTTATAAAAATTTGCAGCCCTATATTTAATATTATTCATATTACTATTGTTAAATACAGACCTTCTAAAAGCACTATAAGATAAATTTGCAAATTCTAAATTTGAATCTGTAAAATTTACCCCCCTAGCTTTAACTTTAGACATATTTGCATAAGATAAATTTACATTATCCATTAATGATAGAGACAAAAGTGATCCAGTAAAATTAGTTTTAATAAATGAAGAAGTAGACAGAATTGATTTTTGAATATTAGCATTAGTGATCGTAGCGTCATCAAATTTTGTTTGCTCAGCCTTTACCCCATACATTTTTGCAAGGTCTAAATTAGCTTTTATAAAAATAGAATTTATGATGGTAGAAGACACTAAGTTAATTTCTGTTAAATCGGTGTTAGTAAAATTGCTGTCTTCAATTAAAGTAGTATTCATATCGGCATGTACAAAAGTAGCATTTGTAAAATCAGATGATAGTATTCTAGAGTTTGCCATTTTTACGTTATTAAAATTAGCGCCTGTTAAGATAGATTCTGATATAATTGCCTGATCAAGATATTTATTTTCAAAATTATAATTACTTAAATCACATTGATGGCACTTACTATTCTGTAAAAAATAGTTCACATCTTCTTCATTATAGGCATATAGCACTAAATTATTAGAAAAAATAATAATGCTAAATATTATAAAATAAATAAGTTTCATAGTTTTCTCTCTGATCAATGGTGGGCGATATTGGATTTGAACCAATGGCTTCCTCGATGTCACCGAGACACT
>CAWVYV010000014.1:0-14616 GCA_963934475.1 uncultured Alphaproteobacteria bacterium
TTGGAATACCAGCTGTAACTATTACAACATCAGAATTTTTTAATAAGCTATAATTACTTCCACCTTTCAGACCTACATCAAACCCTTCGACTGGAGAAGACTGAGCTATATCCAAACTTTTACCTTCTGGAATTCCTTTTGCAATATCTAAAAGCACTACATCCCCAAGCTCCTTTAAGCCTATTAAGTGTGCTAAAGTACCTCCTATTGCTCCAGATCCTACAAGTGCTATTTTAGATTTAGACATCATTCTATTCCTTATTATTTATTAAATTTATACGTATTTATATTGATTATAAAAATTATTTGTTAACTACCATAAAAGTTTATAAATTTCTACAATTTCCTTACTTTCTGGAACTCTTGGATTATTTGCTGGCGACCCTGATGCAATAGCTTGTTCAGCCATAATCTCTAAGTTTTGCATAAAATCTTTTTTATCTATTCCAAATTCACTAGGACTTGGAACATTAAGCTCGTCATTGATTGCAATAAGTTCCTTTAATAATTTTTGGTTGGCAACATCATCAGCATCGTCTGACAAAGCAATTCCTATAGCTTTAGCACAATCAGCATACCTTTTTGTTGCAGAAGGTATTGAATATTCTGTTACGGCAGGTAGCAACATTGCATTCGATAAGCCATGCGGAACATGATATATTGCACCTATTGGCCTACTCATTCCATGCACTAAAGCTACAGAAGCATTTGAGAAAGCAATACCAGCTAATGTAGCACCAAGCATCATTTTTTCTCTCGCTTTTAAATCATTTCCATCGTGATAAACTTTTCTTAAATTTGGTCCAATTAATTTCATGGCTTCTATAGCCTGTGTATCACTATAAGCGTTAGCTTTTTTACTAACATAAGCTTCCATTGCATGAGTTAAAGCATCTATTCCTGTATCAGCAGTTGCTCTTTTCGGCAAACTAAGTGTTAACTCATAATCTATTAAAGCAACAGATGGCATAAAACCCCTTCCTACACATAACATTTTTTCATCGGTAGATTCATCTGCTATTATAGTAAAACGTGTAACTTCCGACCCTGTTCCAGCAGTAGTAGGAATAGCAATAATGGGAACACCAATTTCGGAGACTAGTCGAGGAAATTTATAATCACTCATCACTCCTCCAAATTTTCCTAAAATCCCAATTGCTTTAGCACTATCAATAGGGCTTCCTCCTCCTAGAGCAATAATGCAATCATAATCTGCACTTTTTATTTTATTTACTCCTGCTTGAATAGAAGCAACAGTTGGTTCAGGAATTGTGTCTGCAAATATATCTGCATGAATATTTACTGCATTAAGACTTTTTTGGATTTTACTTGCATAACCAAGATCAACCATCATTTTATCTGTGATAATTAATGGTTTTTTATAAGACAGGCTATTGAGAATATTTCCTACTTCTTGACTAGCTTTAGCTCCAATTTGCATAATACTTGGTAAAATTATTTGATTAGACACAGCACCTCCAAAATTTTAAATTACTAATTATAAATAAACTTTATGATAAATATCATAGGTTTAATAACTTTTTAAAGTCTTTATTTTTTAATTTATGCACCCATTCTTTATGAGTCATTTCGTATATTCGCGAAACCGTCCTTCTAAATTCTTTATTACCATCTCCATCTGTATATATATCCTCAGGTTTTACATCTGAAGATAATGCTAACCCAATATTTTTATCGTATAAAATATCTATAAGTGTTTGAAATCTTTTAGCCACGTTTCTATCTTCTGCTATTAATTTAGGAACATGTGACAATATTATCCAATCACACTTATTACAAAGTTGGAGATAATCAAGAGAAGATAAGTTTGCTGAACAAAGCTGTTTAAAAGAAAAAATTCCTACATTATTTGATATCTTGTCTATATTTAAACTTCTTCCCTTAAATTCTATAGTAGAGCTAGTAATAGGCATATTATTTCTTAAGGTATTAAATAGATTTTCAGTATATATTCTATTAGAAGGTATAAAATAAAAGTCTTGAAACTCATGTTTACCATTTTCAGTTTTTGATTTAATTCTATAGTCCTTACCATCCATAACTTCTTCTATTTTCATAAACCCTTCAATTAATTTTATAAAAGGTATAAAACGTTCTCGTTGTAAACCATTTTTATATAGCTCTGAGGGAGATGTATTAGATGTTAAAACAACTTTAATATTATTTTTATAAACGATAGAATATATTCTCTCTAAAATCATAGCGTCCGCAACATCTAAAACTTCAAACTCATCAATACATAATAAATTTATATTTTTAGTTAATTTTTTTATCGCATACTTTAAAGGATTTTGAGCTTTTAAAGACCTGGCCTCTCTCATATATTCATGCATGTTTTGCATAAAATCATGTTGATGAATCCTCATACATCTTTTTTCTTGTACTAGTTTATAAAAAAGGTCCATTAAATAAGATTTACCTCTACCTACTCTTCCATAGATATAGACACCCATATTTTTATTATCTGAAAATATATTTTTTAGATTAAATGAAGAGTTAACTTGAGAATATAAAAAATCTAATGCTTTAATAGCATTTTTTTGCCCTGGGTCATCAAATACTATACCTTCATCTACTAATTTATAATACAGTGTAGATATAGCATTTGAATCGCCCAAAAAATTACCCCTAAATAATTTTTACTTCATTACAGGCATCGAGAATAACGCGCCATCTTTAATACCTGAAGGCCATCTAGCAGAAACTGTTTTAACTTTAGTGTAAAACCTAACCCCTTCCATACCGTGAGCATTATTAGATCCAAATGAAGAATCTTTCCAACCTCCAAAACTATGGTAAGCTACAGGAACTGGAATTGGAATATTAATTCCTACCATCCCTATATTTGCCTTGGAAGCAAAATCTCTTGCAGTATCACCGTCTCTAGTAAATATAGATACTCCATTTCCATATGGATTAGACTTTACTATATTAAGAGCTTCATCATAATTTGAAGCTCTAACCGTAGAAAGAACTGGGCCAAATATCTCTTGATCGTATATAGACATACCTGGTTTTACATTATCAAATAATGTTCCGCCCATAAAGTTACCTTTCTCATAACCCTGAAGAGTTAGATTACGACCATCAACAACAAGCTTTGCTCCGTCTTTCTCACCCTCATTAATTAAATTTGTTATTTTATCAAAAGATTCTTTAGTAACGATTGGTCCCATTTCAGCTTCAGGATCATCCCATGGTCCTATTTTAAGGCCACTTACCTTAGGTGCCAATTTTTCAATTAATTTGTCTCCAATATCTCCTACAGCGACCGCAACACTAATAGCCATGCAACGTTCTCCGGCTGAACCATATGCTGCTCCCATTAAAGCATCAACTGTTTGATCTAAATCAGCATCAGGCATTATTACCATATGATTTTTTGCTCCACCCAGTGCTTGAACTCTTTTACCTGATAAAGACCCTCGTGAATAAACATGTTGAGCAATTGGTGTAGAACCCACAAAAGATACTGCTGATATATCTGGATGGTCTAAAATAGCATTAACTGCTTCCTTATCTCCATTTACAACATTTAATACTCCTGGAGGAGCTCCTGCTTCTTCTAATAATTCTGCTAATCTCATAGGACAAGAAGGATCTCTTTCACTAGGCTTTAATATAAAAGTATTTCCGCAAGCAATTGCAATAGGGAACATCCATAGTGGAACCATAGCAGGGAAATTAAAAGGTGTTATTCCTGCTGCAATGCCTACTGGCTGACGCATAGAATAACTATCTACGCCTGTTCCTACTTGTTCAGTAAACTCCCCTTTAAGTAAATGGGGTATACCACATGCAAACTCAACCACTTCTATGCCTCTTTGTACTGAACCCTTAGCATCGCTTAAAACTTTACCATGTTCTCTTCCTACCATATCAGCTAATTCATCTATATTTTCTTCTATTAATTGTTTATATTTAAACATCACTCTCGCTCTTTGAATTGGAGGAGTTGTGCTCCAGCTTTCTAAAGCATTTTTTGCTGCTGCAACTGCTTTATCAACTTGAGATATAGATGCAAGTGCAACTTGACGCTCTACTTCTCCTGTAGCTGGATTAAAAACATCCCCTAATCTCGAATTTTCTTCAAATGTAACTTCTCCATTAATTCTATGCCCAATGATTGTCATATTTCGCTCCGTATTTATCTTTTATTAAAGTATGCTTATGATTATTATATAACCTGCTAATATACATTAAAGTTATTAATAACCAATATAAATATTAAAATTTTATAAAATATATATGCTCTTTATAAAAGCCTTACCGTAACTAATTTATAAAAATAAAAGAGATCCATACTAAATAAGACGTAACAAATAATACGCCATATAATCTATTTAAAACTAAACGATATTTATAAAAAGCTACTAGAATTATACTAGACAATATAAAAGGCAATGTGTCTGAAATTGTTAAAAGATTGGGATTTGCTTTTAAAGCCTCATTCCCAGAAATCAATATGGTAACTCCACCAATACCAAGTATATTAAAAATATTAGAACCAACAATATTACCTATTGCTATATTATTCTCTTTTTTAATTGCAGCTATAATAGAAGTAACAACTTCAGGCAAAGAAGTGCCAAATGCTAAAACTCCTAAACCCACAATAGTCTCACGTATTCCAAAATATCTAGCTAAGTCTATTGACCCTTCTGTTAATAATTTAGCCCCTAAAGAGACACCTATTAAACCTATGAAGAATAATATTAATGCTTTTGATAAAGATAAATTTTGTTTATTGTTTTCCTCAACATTATTTACATCACTAAATTTGATAATATAAAAAATATAAATAAAAAGAGACAATATTAATATTAAACCAACCCACCAATAAACAAGGGATATATTAAATAATAAAATTATTAAAATTATAGAACTCGCAGCTAATATCTTTATATCTATTTGAAAAGCATTTTTTGGAGGAGAAATATTAATAATAATTGCAGCTATGCCTAATGCTAAAAATACATTTGCAATATTAGAGCCTAAAATGTTACCAATTGCAGCACCTGGATTACCTGAATAACTTGCTATACCTGAAACAAATAACTCTGGCGCTGAAGTTCCAAATGCCACGAGTGTTCCAGCTATTATATAAGGTGAGATTTTAAAGATATTTGATAGGTTAACTGCTCCTCTGACTAAAAAGTCAGCAGAGGAAACTAAAATTAATAACCCTAAAATTATATATAGCCACATCATTATCATTATAGAGAGCCTTACTATATATAGACACTTATGTTAAGCTCTTTCATAAATTGCTTTTTTAATTTTTGAAATTGCCTTAGCGGGGTTAAGTCCTTTTGGACAAGTTTTTGTGCAGTTCATAATAGTATGACACCTATATAATTTAAATGAATCTTCTAGAGCATCTAAGCGTTCATCTGTTGCTTCATCTCTTGTATCCGCTATCCATCTATATGCTTGAAGCAAAGCTGCTGGCCCTAAATATTCATCTCCATTCCACCAATATGACGGACAACTAGTAGAACAACAAAAACATAATATACATTCATATGCTCCATCTAATTCTTTTCTTTCTTCAGGACTTTGCCTTCTTTCTAAACCGTCTTCAGTTACAGCCTCACTTTTAAGCCACGGCTCTATGGATGCATATTGTTTATAGGCCACAGATAAATCTGGAACCAAATCTTTTATAACTTCCATATGAGGCAAAGGGTATATTTTAACTTCTCCTGAGACATCATTTATATTTTTTGTACAAGCTAAAGTATTAGTTCCATCAATGTTCATAGAACATGATCCACAAACACCTTCTCTACAGGAACGGCGAAACGTAAGGCTTGGGTCTACTTTATTTTTTATATAGATTAATGCATCTAATACCATGGGACCACACTTATCTAGATCAATTTCAAAAGTATCTAATCTTGGGTTTTCTTTTGTCTCAGGGTCATACCTATATATTTTAAATGATTTCTTTCCAGAAACATCTTCTTCTAAAGAAAAGAGTTTTCCTTTTGAAATTTTTGAATTTTTTGGAAGTACTAATTGGACCATTTTAATATACCCTTGCTTTAGGAGGAAAACTTTGCACATCATTTGTGAGAGAGTTTAAAGTAACTTTCCTACTTCCAAGTTTAACTTCCCCATCTTTTTCCCAAGCCAAGCTATGAAATAACCAATTTTCATCATCACGGTCAGGAAAATCTTCTCTTGCATGGGCTCCTCTACTTTCTTTTCTGTTTCTAGCTGATGCCATTGTTACTACTGCTTGCTCTAACAAGTTTTTTAATTCCAAAGACTCTAATAAGTCTGTATTCCAGATCATAGACTTGTCCGTAAGAGAAGTATTTTTAAATTCTTTCCATACATTATTAATTCTTTTCATTCCTTCATCTAAAATTTCTCCTGTCCTAAATACAGCACAATTTTCTTGCATCGCTCTCTGCATTTCTAAACGGATATCTGAAGTTTGAGCTGTACCTTTAGAATGTCTCACCTCATCTAACCTTTCTAAAGCCTCTTCACCGCTATTTTTAGAAGCAGGTTTTTGAGTTGCACCAGGAGTAAGTGTATCACCCAAATGGATGCCTGTAGCCCTCCCAAAAACTACTAAATCAAGTAATGAGTTTGAACCCAAACGGTTTGCCCCATGGACAGAAACACATGCTGCTTCTCCAACTGCGCATAAACCTGGAACAGTTTCTTGATTATCACCTTTGCCGGTCAAAACCTCACCAGTATGTTTAGAGGGAATACCTCCCATATTATAATGGCACGTAGGTAAAACTGGAATAGGTTCACTTGTTACATCAACACCAGCAAAAATTCTTGCTGTTTCTTTTATTCCTGGTAATCGTTCATTAATAACACTTGAATCTAAATGTTCTAAATGAAGAAAAATATGATCAGCATCTTTTCCTACACCTCTTCCTTCATGAATTTCTAGTGTCATTGCTCTTGCCACAACATCTCTAGAAGCTAAATCTTTTGCATGGGGAGCATATCTTTCCATAAACCTTTCACCAGTACTATTTGTGAGGTAACCTCCCTCTCCTCTTGTTCCTTCAGTAATTAAACAGCCTGCACCGTATATTCCAGTTGGGTGAAATTGAACAAACTCCATATCTTGAAGAGGTAAACCAGCTCTTAATGCCATAGCATTTCCATCTCCAGTACAAGTATGAGCAGATGTTGCTGAAAAGTATACTCTACCATAACCACCTGTAGCTAAAACTACTGTTTGAGCCATAAACCTATGGATAGTGCCGTCTTCTAAGCACCATGCCATTACACCCACACAAGCCCCATCTTCCATTATCAGATCTAAAGCAAAATATTCTATAAAAAATTCTGCATTATTTCTCAAAGCTTGCTGATATAAAGTATGCAATATTGCGTGACCTGTTCTATCAGCAGCAGAACATGTTCTATGTGCTTGAGGGCCATCTCCAAATTCTGTTGTCATCCCACCAAAAGGTCTTTGATAAATTTTTCCTTCTTCTGTTCTTGAAAACGGAACACCATATTTTTCTAATTCAATTACTGCTGCACCTGCTTCTTTACACATATATTCAATAGCATCTTGGTCTCCTAACCAGTCACTACCCTTAACGGTATCATACATATGCCAACGCCAGTTATCTTCGCCCATATTACCTAAAGCCGCGCTTATTCCTCCTTGAGCAGCAACAGTATGTGAACGTGTTGGAAAAACTTTTGTAAGACAAGCTGTTTTTAAACCTTTTTCTGCAAGCCCTAATGTAGCTCTTAATCCTGCCCCTCCTGCTCCTACAACAACCACATCATATACATGGTCAATAATATTATAAGCTTTTGACATTTTTTGACTCCTAATTAAAAAAGATTATTTTTAAAATTAACAAAATAGAAAGTGCTAATAAGAACCAACTAAGGCTCTTAATTATAACAATCAACCTATTTCTTAGTAATTTATTTGATACATAATCTTCTAGTACAACTTGCATGCCTAAACTCATATGCATAAAACTCGAAATAAAAAAAATAGAAAGAAAAAGTGCATTAATTGGAGACTTAATCCAGTTAATTGTTTCTTTAAATGAATACTCTTGAATACATAAAACTGATACTGCAAGCCATATTGCTAAAATTAAATTTACTATGGCTGAATACCTTTGAAACTTCCAATGCTTAACTATATTACTCATAGTACTAAGCCTAAAGAAATAATTCCTATAAATATACTAATAATAATAGTAGCGCCGCACACTAATAATCCCGTCCACTTTGATACGGATAAAGATAAACCTAACCCATAATCCCAAAATAAATGCCTAATACCATTAAACATATGAAAAGATAATGCTACAACCCACCCCATAAGGATTAATTCGCCAACTAAAGAGTTAGAAAAATATTGCCACATTTCATAATAATTTTGTCCCATAGCTAATAATAATACAAAAATAAACATAGCTAATAAACCTAATGATAAAAATATTCCAGCGAGCCTATGAGATATAGACAGTATGGAAGTTATTTGAGGCTTATAAATTTGCAAATGTGGAGATAGAGGCCTATTTTTATAAGATTTGTCATCATTCATCCTATATATACTTTCTATTAATTAATTCTTCAGCTATTTGTACGGAGTTCAAAGCAGCACCTTTTCTTAGATTATCTGATACCACCCACATATTAATGCCACTTGGTACAGTATGATCAATCCTTAATCTAGAAACAAAAACTGAAAAATCAGACACACATTCTATTGGAGTAATATATGTTTCTGTCTCGATATCATCTATTAAGGATACTCCAGAAGAATCTCCTAATATTTCTCTAATTTCATCAATATTTACATTGTTTTCAAACTCAATATTAACAGATTCAGCATGTCCTATAAATACAGGTACTCTTACGCAAGTTGCACTTACCTCAATAGAGGCATCTAAAATTTTCTTTGTTTCATTAACCATTTTTACTTCTTCTTTAGTGCTACCATCTTCTATAAATTTATCTATCTGCGGTATAACATTAAAAGCTATTCTTTTAGAAAAATTTGAATCCCTTTCTTTACCTGACTCATTAGTTCCTGTAGTTCCCGACTCATTAAAAAACATTTTTCTAGTCTGGTCCCACAATTCATCCATAGCAGACTTTCCTGCACCAGAAACAGACTGATAAGTTGAAACTACAATTCTTTTTATTATAGCTAGATCATGTAAAGGCTTTAAAGGTACTAACATCTGAATAGTAGAACAATTAGGGTTTGCTATAATGTTTTTATTTCTATAGCCCTCTAATGCTTCTGGATTTACTTCTGGGATTACTAATGGAACATCAGGATCCATTCTAAAATGAGATGTATTATCAATGACTATGCATCCTTTATCTGCTGCAATTGGAGCCCATTTTTCTGACACATCAGAGCCAGCAGAAAAAAGGGCGATATCAGCATTAGAAAAATCAAAGTTTTCTACATCCTCTACTTTTAATACCTTATCTCCAAAGCTCACCTCTTTCCCTACTGATCTTTTAGAGGCTAATGCATATATATTTGCAATAGGAAAATTTCTTTCCTCTAAAATTGTAAGTATCTCATGCCCAACAGCTCCTGAGGCTCCTAGCACAGCTACATTATATCCCATTTAAAACTCCATTATTTACATATACTATACGGCTAATTGATCTAATCGGTTGCATATTTCCGTCCCCATTTGCTCTGTAGAAATTAAGGTTTTACCTTTCTGCATAATGTCTGCTGTTCTTAAACCATCTTCTAAAGCTTTAGTTACTGCTTTTTCTACTAAATCAGCATCATTGTTTCTATCTAAAGAATACCTTAACATCATTGCAAAAGATAAAATCATAGCAATTGGGTTTGCCTTTCCTTGACCAGAAATATCTGGAGCACTTCCATGGACTGGCTCAAACAGAGACTTTCTAATACCATCTTCATTAACTTCCCCTAAAGAAGCGGACGGAAGCATCCCTAAAGATCCAGTTAGCTGTGCTGAAATATCAGACAACAAATCTCCAAAAAGATTAGTTGTTACTATAACATCAAATTGATGAGGATCTCTTACAAGCTGCATTGCACAATTGTCTGCAAACATATGCTCTAAAGAAATATTACTATATTTTTCATCATGTAACTTTTGAATTTCTTCACGCCAAAGCAAACCGCTTTCCATAACATTTGATTTTTCTACAGAGTGAACTAAACCTCTTCTCTTAGCAGCCAGCTCAAAGGCAACTTCACCTGCTCTTCTAATTTCTTTAGTTGAATAAACTTCTGTATTTATTCCTATTTTTGAACCATCTGGAAGCTCTTCTATGCCTCTAGGTTCTCCAAAATATATACCCCCTGTTAACTCTCTGAGAATCATAATATCTAAACCAGAAACTATTTCTTTCTTTAAGCTTGATGCATCGGCTAATGCATCAAACACAATTGCTGGTCTTAAATTTGCAAATAATCCTAATTCTTTTCTTAACCTTAATAATCCTCGCTCTGGCTTATCAGAAAAAGGTAAATTATCATAATCTGGCCCGCCAACGGCTCCAAATAAAACACCATCTGAATTAAGTGCTTTTTCCATAACTTCCTCAGTTATAGGGGTTTTATATTTATCGTATGACGCCCCTCCTACTAAACCTTCTTCTAAATCAAAACCTACTTCTAGTCTTTTATCAAACCAATCAATTACTCTTTTAGTTTCTTTCATTACTTCTGGACCTATTCCATCTCCAGGAAGCATTAAAACTTTTCTATTACTACTCATAATAATTCACCTTAATATATTAAAAACTCTCGGGTTTATGCCAAACATTAGATTTTAATTTTTCTTCATAAGAATCAATTGTTTCTTTATTTTCTAAAGTTATCCCAATATCATCTAATCCATTTAATAAACAATGTTTTCTGTATGGATCTATATCAAATTTATATAGCTTATTTTGAGCAATTATTTGTTGCTCCTCTAAATCTATAGATATTTCAATCCCTTGTTCAGCTAAATCACTTATTTCCTCTACTATTTTTTCATTTAAAACTATAGGAAGCACACCATTTTTGAAACAATTATTATAAAAAATATCCGCAAAAGAAGTTGCTATAATACAACTTATACCAAAGTCTAATAATGCCCAGGGGGCATGTTCTCTACTTGAACCACATCCAAAATTATCGCCAGCCACTATAATTTCTGCCTGGTCCCAAGGTTGTTTATTTAAAACAAAATCATTATTTAAATTATTATTTGGATCATATCTTTTTTCATGAAACAAATGTTTTCCTAAACCAGTTCTTTCAATAGTTTTTAAAAACTGTTTAGGAATTATTGCATCTGTATCTATATTAACCTGCGGCATAGATGCTATAATACCCGTTAATTTTTTAAAAGATTTCATTATAATGAACCTACTTTTTTAATTAATTTTTCTGACGTCTACAAAGTGCCCATAAATTGCTGCTGCTGCTGCCATGCCAGGACTAACTAAGTGAGTCCGGCCATCTCTGCCTTGCCTTCCTCTAAAATTTCTATTAGAAGTTGATGCGCATCTTTCTTTTGGCTTTAGTTGATCAGGATTCATTCCAAGACACATTGAACATCCAGGCTCTCTCCAATCAAACCCCGCCTCAATTAAAATATCTGCAATACCCTCTTTTTCAGCTTGCATTTTTATTAACCCTGAACCTGGAACAACCATTGCATCTACTCCGTCAGCAACTTTTCTGCCTTTTGCAATTTCAGCTGCTTCTCTAAGGTCTTCTATCCTACTATTAGTACAAGACCCTATAAAGACTTTATCTATTTTAATATCTGTAAGAGATTGTCCAGGCTTTAACCCCATATAATCCAAAGAATCTTGCATTGCATTTCTTAAGCTTTCTTTAACAATATCTTCAGGATTTGGAACAACCCCATTTATTGATAAAACATCTTCAGGGCTTGTCCCCCAAGTCAAATGAGGATCTAAAAGAGATGCATCAATATTAATAATCTTATCAAAAACTGCCCCTTTATCAGTTGGCAATAATTCCCAAGCATCTACAGCTTTATTAAAAAATTCTCCTTTAGGTGCCATAGGTTTGTTTTTAATATATTCATATGTTTTAGCATCTGGGGCAACCAAACCGGCTCTTGCACCCGCTTCAATTGACATATTACATAAAGTCATTCTTCCCTCTATACTTAAATCTGAAATTGCATTGCCAGCATACTCAAGGACATAACCTGTTCCTCCAGATGTCCCTAATTTTTTTATAATACCTAAGGCAATATCTTTCGATGTAACACCTACAGATAAAGTACCCGTAACATTTATTAGCATAGTTTTAGGTTTTTTTTGAATTAATGTCTGTGTAGCAAAAACATGCTCTACTTCGCTTGTGCCTATTCCAAAAGCAAGAGCACCAAAAGCTCCATGAGTAGATGTATGACTATCTCCGCATACTAAAGTGCAACCAGGTAAAGTAAACCCTTGCTCAGGGCCTATAACATGAACAATTCCTTGTCTAGAATCCATTAAGGGAATATATGGAACTTCAAACTCTTTTACATTTTTTTCTAAAGTTTCGACTTGTATTCTTGCGGTATCGTCCTTTATTCCATCAATTCTATTTTCAGTTGGAACATTATGATCTGCAACAGCAAGAGTAAGGTCTGGTCTTCTTAAACTCCTATTACTTTTTCTTAAACCCTCAAATGCTTGAGGGCTTGTTACTTCATGGACAAGATGCCTATCAATATATATTAATGAGCTTCCATCTTGCCTTTCATCAACAACATGCTGGTCCCATATTTTATCAAATAAAGTCTTTTTCAAAATAAGAATACCTCAAAGAAATAACAAAATTATTAAATTTAATTATTTACTTTCTTTATTTTCTTGAACTTTAGTAGAAATTTTTTCTACAGTTTTGTTAGAAACTTTAGGTCTATTATCCATTCTCTTTTCAGTAATACGAGCTTTTTTACCTGATAGAGTTCTTATATAATAAAGTTTTGACCTTCTAACATCGCCTCTTCTTACAACTTCTAATTTATCTATTAATGGAGAATATACAGGAAATACTCTTTCTACTCCTTCTCCATTAGAAATTTTTCTTACTGTAAAAGAAGAGTTTAAAGAACGGTTAGATCTAGCAATACATAACCCTTCAAAAACCTGTATTCTTTCTCGCGTGCCCTCTACTACCTTTAAATGGACTTTTAGTGTGTCACCTGGTCCAAACTCAGGAACCATTCTTTTTTCTGTAATTTCTTTAATTTGTTCTTGTTCAATTTCATCTATAATATTCATTATCTTATTCCTCTCAGTAATAAATCATGTTTATCATTAAAATTATTATTTTTCACTAAATAAAAGCTCAGGTCTTCGTTTTTTTGTATCTTCTACAGATTTTTTGTTTCTCCATTTTTCTATTTCACCATGATTACCAGATAATAAAACTTCAGGAGGTTTTATACCTTCCCAGTCATAAGGTCTTGTGTATTGAGGATGTTCTAACAAATTATTCTCAAAACTTTCTTCCAATAAACTTTTTTCACTTCCCATAGTACCAGTTAATAAGCGCACTATTGCATCCATTAATATTATAGCCGCAGGTTCTCCTCCAGACAATATATAATCACCAATACATATTTCCTCTAAAGACCTTGCTTTTATAAACCTTTCATCTATTCCTTCATACCGTCCACAAACTATAACTACTCCTGGTTTAGAAGCAATAGTTCTTACTTTACTTTGTGTAAGAGGTTTCCCCCTCGGGGTCAAAACAATTTTTGCCCATTCATTGCCTGGATCATTGTCATCAAAAGCCTTAGCTAAAATATCTGCCCTCATTATCATTCCAGGGCCTCCTCCATATGGCTCATCATCAACCGTTCCATGCTTATCTTCTGTATAATTTCTAATATTAATAGTATTTAAACTCCATATTTTTTTTTCTAACGCTTTTCCGGCTAGTGAATACCCTAATGGCCCTGGAAACATTTCAGGAAATAACGTCAAAACCCTAGCTTCAAAGCAATCATTTTTTGTCATTATTCTCTCCAAATGATTCATCATTCATAATAATTTTTTTTTCTTTAATATTTACGTATGGAAAATTATCATTATTAAATATCATTAACTCTTCTGCAATTTCAATTAGTGGTGCAGATCCATAATCATAAACTGCCGTAACTTCACCAATATATTTTCCTTCAATATTTTCTACTTTGCACCCAACCAAATCTACTTGATAAAATTCATTATCATCTAAACCGGGAAAGCCTGATCGTTTTACATATATTTTCTGCCCTTTTAACAAATCAACTTCTTGAGGGTTATTAATTCCATCTAAAGAACAAATCGCTTGCCCTTTATTTTCAAACATAACTTTTAAAATATGAGTATTGCCATTAATTAAATGAACAGGATTATATAATTCTAAACCTTTAGAATTATCCGTGAACCATTTAATTTTTAGCAACCCTTTTAAACCATGCTTTCCAGTTATTACCCCTATAATTATTAATTCATCACTACTCATTTATGATTATTTTTTTTCCGCTTCTGCTGCTGGAGCTTCCTCTGCTGCTGGAGCTTCCTCTGCTGCTGGAGCTTCCTCTGCTGCTGGAGCTTCCT